>JAQGHS010000176.1 GCA_028291605.1 Planctomycetaceae bacterium
AGCCCGATCATACGGACCTGGCCCACATCCCTCCGGCAGGGGCTTTCGAGTACCTGAAGACCCAGGCTGTCAGCCGACTCTACTTAGATAATGTCCCCAATATTCAATCTTCGTGGGTGACCCAGGGCGAGAAAATCGGTCAGTTGGCGCTCCATTTTGGTGCTAACGATATGGGCAGCTTGATGATCGAAGAAAACGTCGTGGCGCAGGCCGGGACGGTCCATCATCTGTCCCTCGAAACGATCAAGCGTTGTATCCGCGAAGCAGGGTATATTCCTCGCCAACGTAATGTCTTTTACGAGTTTATCGATGATGCGGAGAAAGCCCAGGCGGAAGCATCTGCGTGGGGGGCTCCGAATGCCGAATTGACCATTCTTGCGGGTTGAAACGGGCGCGCGATCGGTTCAATCTGGTCCGGGATTCGTGTCAGCGGGGTAGTATGATGTAGACTCCAATGTGGCCTTTCAGCAACAGGAGTCAACATCTGTGATCCAGACGCCCGATGAACCGCCCGCGGGTCAACCGATGATTCACGTGGAGAATCTCCAAAAGAGCTTCACGGATATGCGTCGCGGCCAGGTCTCGGCGTTGAGTGGCGTTTCATTTGACGTTCATGCCGGTGAGATCTTTGGCCTGCTGGGGCCGAATGGTGCGGGAAAAACTACGGCCCTGCGCATCTTGAGCACGGTCTTACGCCCGACCGGCGGACTGGCCACAGTGGCCGGGTACGACGTCAGCCTGCATCCCGAAGCCGTGCGTGCCCATATCGGATTCATGTCCTGCAATACGGGCATCTACGATCGCATGACAGCCTGGGAGATGGTCGAATACTTTGGTCGTCTGTACGGGATGCCTGAAGCTTTTTTGCAACAGCGGTTGGACGAGATCTTTACGACACTGCAGATGCAGGAGATCCGTGACGTTCTCGGTTCGAAGATGTCGACCGGGATGAAACAGAAGGTTTCGATTGCCCGCACAATTATTCACGACCCGCCCGTCATGATCTTTGACGAGCCCACTTCGGGACTTGATGTCCTGGTGGCTCGGGCTGTGTTGAAAACGATTGCGACGCTGAAGAGTCAGGGGAAGTGTATTATTTTCTCGACGCACATTATGCGAGAAGTCGAGAAACTGTGCGATCGGATCGCCATCATTCATCAGGGACGGATTCTGGCCTTGGGGACCCGGGCCGAATTAGAGCAGCGTTACGGAGAGCCTGATATGGAGGAGTTGTTCTTCGAGTTGATTTCGAATTCGGAGGCGGCGTAAGTCAATTACAACCATTAATACGAAATTCCCAGCCCGCAATTGCGGGAAATCATAGTCAAAAGGCTCGCGTCGATGTTCGTTCAGTGGCGAAACGTCAAACTGGTTTTCTTGCGGGAGCTCCGCGATCAGCTCCGCGATCGCCGCACGCTGTTCATGGTCTTCATCCTGCCCCTGCTGCTGTATCCCACACTGGGAATTGGCATGCTGCAGTTGACGTTGCTGTTCAGCGAAAAACAGCGGACCGTGGTCTTGCTGGGTGAAGAATTTCTGCCACCGCCACCCTTGCTGGACGGTGATCATTTTGCCCGGACTCTGTTTAACGATCCGCATCACGCCAGCAAACTGCGCGTCATCACGGCGACGTCCCTGCATGCGATGAAATCCGAGGGCGGAAAGCCCGATCCCAAAATCGCCCGCTGGCAAGAGTTGCTACGCCGGGGAGATATCCTGGCCGAGAAGATCAAGCAGCGGAACATGATGCGCGCTGCAGTCGCCGAGGCGGACCGTGAAAAACGCGTGGCCGACAGTGTTCGCTTGCGGAGTGAACTCGCCGACTATCAGAACAAACTGGCGGAACAATTTGCGGTCAGCGAGATTCAAACCCTGGTCGTGATCCCGCGCGATTTTAAACAACATGTCGAGCGCGTTAACAGCGAACTGGGCCGCCGCGGTCTGCAGACAGAAATCGCCGATTACGCCCGTCCGATTGTGATCCACAATAAGGCTGATGAAGAATCGATGGCCGCCTACATGGGCGTGTCGGATGCCTTGAAGTCCTGGGAAGAGAAGATTCTGCAGCAGAGGTTGGAGCTGGCCGGGTTGCCGAAGTCGCTGCCCAAGCCGGTCAATCCCGTCCGCGAAGATCTGGCCTCCGAAGCCCAGATCGGTGCCGTCATGTGGAGCAAACTGTTTCCCGCGTTGCTGGTCATCATGTCGATGACTGGTGCGTTCTATCCCGCGATCGATCTTTGTGCCGGCGAAAAAGAACGCGGCACGATGGAAACCCTGTTGATCTGCCCCGCCAAGCGGATCGAGATCGTCTTCGGCAAGTTTCTAACTGTCCTCTGTTTCAGCGTTTCGACCGCGGTCCTGAATCTGATCAGCATCGGCATGACCGGTCAACACATGGCCTCGCTGATGCAGCGTGCGCCCGGCGTGCATATGGCCGGACCTCCCGAGTTTCCGCCGTGGTACGCCCTCTGCTGGATCATCATTTTGTTGTTGCCGCTGGCCGCCATGTTCAGCGCCCTATGCCTGGCCCTGGCCACTTTCGCCCGCAGCAGCAAGGAAGGCCAGTACTATCTGACGCCGTTGTTGATGGTCACCCTGGGCTTGACGGTCTTCTGTGTCTCGCCCGGCATTGAACTCAACCTGTTCTACAGCGTGATGCCGATCGCCGGTGTGGCGTTGTTGCTCAAGGGCCTGTTGCTCACGCCGCAGGATATGACCATCTATTTGTATGCGATTCCCGTGCTGGTCACGTCGATCGCCTATAGCCTGCTTGCTCTCTGGTGGTCGGTCGATCAATTCCAGCGTGAAGAAGTCTTGTTCCGCGAAGCCGAACGTTTCGAACTCAAGCTGTGGTTGCGGCATTTGATGCGCGACAAGGAACCGACCCCGACGTTTGCGCACGCCATGTTCTGCTTCGTGCTGATCATGATGCTGCAGTTTGCGTCGTTCAAATACTTGTCCCGCGCGGCGATGAATGCCTCCGGCACGCTCGATACGGCTCAGACGATGAAAGTCATGCTGGTGCAGCAGTTGGCGTTGATTGCCAGCCCGGCGTTGATGATGGGGATCATGTTGACCACCAGCGTCTGGCAGACGTTCCGCTTCCGGCTGCCGTCACTGAAGATGCTGGGGTTGGCTACCATTCTCGCCATCTCCGCGCATCCCCTGTCGTTGATGCTGGCGGCCAGCTTGCAGTGGTTCTTCCCGCCCTTGCCCGATGGCATAGCCCAGTTGACGAATGGGATGGGAGACCCTCGTCAGCCGTTATGGATGATCTTACTGCCCTTCGCGATCGCCCCCGCCTTTTGTGAAGAAGTCGCCTTCCGCGGCTTTATGCTCAGTGGTCTGGCCCGGCATGGGCGCACGTGGTTGGCGATTGTCATCTCCAGCCTGTCGTTCGGCATCATGCACATGATTCCGCAACAGGTCTTCAATGCCGCGTTGCTGGGGATCGTGCTGGGAATCGTGGCGACTCGCAGCAACAGCCTGTGGCCGTGTGTGATCTTCCACTTCTGCTTCAATGCTTTGGCGGTGATGCACGGCCGCATTGGCCGGGAATTCGGCAACACCCTGCCCCCGAGCCACTTCTACGCCGCGAACGAGCACGGTCAGATCTTGTATCTGTGGCCGACACTGCTGATTTCCGCAGCGGTCTTCAGCGTTTGCCTGTGGCTGATCACACGCCACGCAGAACCCGCAGACTCGGCAACGTCATTGACGGGTGTTCCCGAAATCTACATGGGACAGGCGCCACTGACGTCGTCGTAGGTTGGGTTGAAGAGTTTTATCTTTGCCACAGAATGACACAGATTAAACACGGAAAAAGACAGATTTCGAGTCGGGCATTCCGGTATGCTTTTTCCAAATCATCATCAATCAGTTTGACATTACCCAGTGACTCAAAATCACGGTGACCCAATCCGCGTTCAATCTGTGTCAATCCGTGGCTAAAAAACTCTTCGTAATTCAGCCTACTTCGACAGCTTGACGTAGTTCTCGACGAACTTCGCTTTCGTCAGCGGTATTTGAACTTCGACCTTGGCGTCGGTAAACAGCTTGCGAGCCCCCCGGCTGCGTTCCCATTCTTCGGCGCTCAATATGCCATCCTTTTTTCCGCTGGCATCTTCCTTGTCCAGGAAATCAAAGGCACTTTCGGCGGCAGCCACTTTAGGATCGACTGACGGGGCAGCGGCTGCGGCGGGCTTGGCCGCAGCGCTGATTGCCGTTGTGGCGACGCTGCCCGTACCAGTTGCAGCCGGCGTGGCTGTCGATGTGCTGGCGACCGCGGGCGCGGCCCCTCCACTGCCTGGATTTGCCAGTTCGGAGGGGACCAGAAACCCGTCGCGGTTGGTATCCAGTCGATTGAAGGTGGAAATGTCGGTCCGCGACCATTCGTACAAGCCGATCTGGCCGTCTCGGTTGGTATCCCGAGCGACATATTGAGCCGGCAACGTCGCGGTCGGAATCGGGGATTTCGGTCCGACTCGACCGACCCGGACTTTGGGTTTGGTCCCCGGCTTACCGGGTTGCGGATTGTTCGCCGGTTGATTTCCCGCACCCGATTCGTCGCGCCGACCCCGGCCGCCACGATCGCCTCCGCGGCCGCCCCTGTCGCCACGATCACCGCGCGAACGTCCGCCGTTGTCGGGTGAATCGGATGCCGCCGGGGGATCTTCCTCTTGGGCCGCCGCCGTTCCTGGCAGGAATGCCAAGGCCGCCGCCTGCACCATTAACATGATTCCTAAGCTGCGAATATAAATCAGGTTATGGCGAATCATCGGGTGTTCTCCCCACAACTGTCATGGCGACGTGAATCGACAATCCCATCCGTCCCATAAGTCTCATCAAATTCATGGGACTTATGAATTGCTGGACTTCCCCTGCGGTTTATCGTCCCGTTGCAATCATCGATCGTCCAACGATCATCCCTGAGCGTAGGAATGTACCGTCTGTACGGTATTTCGGTGTCAGCCGGTGTGATCGTTAGCGCGACGATGCATCATCGGATCTGCCGAGATCTGAACATGCCACGACTTGAGAGTTTTGTCGTGAAACCTGTCATAACCCTTAATGGTAATAGTTTCTATGGCAAACTCCATGTCACTTACGCAGACAGATTGTATTGTGACCCATTTCCAGACCGACTAGCATGAAACGTCGGCGGATGATGTAACCGGTTGGCATTCCGCAAACACTTCGCTTCTAGTTAAGAAGTGTCTGCGCGCTCAAAAGAATCAACTTTCTGAAGTTTTCGATTGTAGGGTTGACGGCAATCCCAGCTCGTCAAGCCGACAACCGGTTTGGAATTGCGGTTATGGATACCCAGAAAACTGTCGCCTCGATTCGCCCGCTGGCTGGATGGCTAGTGGGCGTGATCGTGTTTGCGCAGGCCGTTGCGGCCTTCGCGCAGCCTCCCGAAGGCGGTACGCCCGGGGGTGGTCGCGGCGGGCGCGGTGGTTTTGGCGGTGGTGGATTCGGTGGGGGTGGTGGTTTCGGACGTGGCGGCGGCGGACTTTCCGGTTTGCTGCGTCGAGATTCCGTCAAGGAAGAACTGAAGATCACTCCCGAGCAGGAAGAGCAGATTCGCGAGGCCACGACCGGCGGCACCCAGACCGACTTCCGCGCGATGGGCGAACGGATGCGGAACGCGACGGATGAAGAACGCACCAAAATCGGCGAAGAGATGCGTCTCGAGTTCGAAAAGATCCGCAAGACGAACGACGAGAAGATCAAGAAGATCCTGAAGCCCGAACAGTTTCTGCGGCTCGAGCAACTTTCACTTCAAGAAATGGGGCTGAGCGCTCTCAGTGACGAAAGCGTCGCGAACAGCTTGAAGTTGACTGTTGAGCAGAAGAAAAAGTTTCAAGAGCTCCAGGATGCCTACACTGAAAAGGTGCGGGCGGGTGGCTTTCAGATGCCACGTGAAGAACGCGATCAGTTGCGTGCGGATCGCGACGCCAGCCTGGAAAAACTGTTGACTGCCGACCAGCGAAAACAATGGGATGCGAAGTTGGGTCCCATTGCGGCCAAGGCCGAGGGCGACAACAACGGACGGGATGGCGGTCGCCGTGAACGCACTGGATCGACCACGACGACGACACGCGCACCTGTAGTGGAAGAAAAAGTTCCCGACGGATCGACCGTCGTGGCCAGCCTGGATGCCGAGAGTAAACAGCCTGCGGCGACTGCGAAAGCGAATCCCGATGAGAAGTTGATGTCCTTCAACTTTCGATTTGCCCCGTGGGAGATGGTTCTCAAGCACTTCGCCGAACACGCGGGTCTGACACTCGATTTGAACGTCGTCCCTCCCGGCACGTTCAACTATTTCGACGACGGCAAGTTCACGGTCACTCAGGCCCTGGACATCATGAACGGTTATCTGTCGCAGAAGGGTTATTTGCTCGTTCGGCGCGACAAGTTCCTCGTGGTCGTGGCGACGGAAGGGGGCATTCCCCCCAATCTGGTCCCGCAGATTCCCCTGTCCGAGCTCCCCAAGCGTGGCCGGTTTGAACTGGTCAGCGTGTTGATTCCGGTCGATGGTACCGATCCCGATGCGGCCGCGGATGAAGCTCAGGAACTGCTGGGTCCACAGGGCAAGATTGTCCCGCTGACCAAATCCGGCAAGTTGCTGGTCACGGATCTGGCTGGGAATATCCGGCGGATCAATGAGTTGCTGAATGAACTGGGCATCGTGCCGACGGGCAATACGCCGGTGTTCCAGTCGTTCCAATTGAAACATGTTTCGGTGCTGGAAGCCGAAAAGGTGGTGCGAGATTTGTTTGGCCTGCCGCAGCGTCAAATCGGGGGGGCGGCTCCAGCGGCTGCTGCGGGGACGAATAATCAGTCGCAACAGGAACGGGACTATGCGATGTCCCGATTCGGTCGTGGTGGGCCGTGGGGTGGTGGATTTGGTGGAGGTGGATTTGGCCGCGGCGGTGAAGAGGGTGGGGACCGTGGAGGCTTTGATCGTGGTGGTGACCGTGGCGGAGATCGTGGAGGTCGCGGAGCCCCGGCTGCCGCAGCTCCGGCCGCCGCTGCGGCGAGTTCGGGTAACGGTCGCATTCAAGTCGCCACTGATCTGCGTACGAACACGCTGATGGTCACGGCCAAGCCGGATGATCTCAAGGTCATCGAATCGGCGTTGAAGACGCTCGATATTGACGACAAGGCCAACAACCTGGCACGGAACTTGAACGGACGAAATACTCCGCAGTTGGAAGTTTATCCGGTCTCGACCGCCGATACGCGGGTGCTGATTCAGACGATCACCAGCCTGATTCCCTCCGCAATCGTCAATGAAGATGCGAAGGCCAAACGCCTGCACGTGTTCGCGACGGTCGATGAGCAAGCCCAGATCAAGGCACTGATCCACCAGATCGATGGTGGGGTCGAAGGGGGCGAAACGGCCCTGGTGGTGCAACTGCGACGACTCGACCCGCTGGGGGCTGCGGGCAGCCTGCGCAACCTTTTCAAAAGCAACAACCGCGAA
>JAQGHS010000785.1 GCA_028291605.1 Planctomycetaceae bacterium
CGCACCTATCCCGTTGGAGATCTCATTCACAATGATGAAGATCTGGAGTCAATAATGACTGCCATCCGAGAGATCGTTCCGGACGACGAAGAACACGGGGCATGGGGAGCACAAAACAAGATCGCGAAGGTGCCAAATCTGGGAAGTCTGATCATTCGTCAGACCGAGAAGGGGCACAATGAGGTGTTGGAGCTGTTGAGGCTATTGCGAGAGACGAAAGCGGAAGGGGCGCGTGGCGATGGCAGACTTGGCGGTGGAGGCGGCTCAGGCGGTGGATTCTTCTAGTGGGAGTCCCGCAAGCGCCCTCTGGCAAATAGATCATGCGGGCTAGTCGAATGGATCGTCGTGGCAGATGGACTGTCAATGTTAGAACTCGATAGGTGGCTCAAAATGTCGACCTCCTCATACGGTCCCTGGGCGACGTCCATGTCGACGGGCAATCGCCTCGAACTCAATACGTTCTGGAAACGGAGAATGCACATGTTGCCACAAGTCGCTCGATTGCAGTCACGAATTTCTCCCCACGGTCGCCGGTGCCTGATTCTGTGGAGTCTCGCCTTGTTTGGGTTGCCAACTTGGCTCACCACGGCGCAGTCTCAGGAGATCAAACCAGGAACCAAGCCGGCAGCGCCGGTGGTCGCACCGTCTGAGCCCACTACGACCGAGTTTTTTCCGGAACTTTCTCGCAAGGAACAGAAGATTATCCGTGAGCTCGAAACGACCACCACCTGGGATTTCACAGATGAGTCACTCATCGGAATCGTAGAAACGGTTGTGAAGCGACACGGATTTGATATTGTGATCGACAAAGTCAGGCTTGAGGAAAACAGTGTTGCCGTGGATGCGACCGATATCAACGTGAAGGTCTCCGAGATCCCTCTGCGATCAGCCTTGAGATTGATGTTGCGAAGCAGGAACCTAGGGTACGTGATTGAAGACGATGTTCTGACGATCACCACGGCAGCGGCCTGTGAAGGGGATCGCGTCACGCGCACTTACCCGGTGCATGATCTCGTCGATGCCGCACCGGGTGATTTCCCGTCGTTGATGGAGGCGATCAGGCAAGGCGTTACACCGGGGGCCTGGAGAGACAGTCAGCTACCGGCGCCTGCGGCCGCGGTTTCAACCGCGCCAAACGCGATCAAGCCTCTCGAACCGGCTCTAAACACGATCTCGATGGTCCCGGCATCAGGGAGTCTGGTCATTCGCCAGAGCTGGCGCGGACATGCTGAGGTCCTGACGTTGTTGCGAGCCCTGCGGCGGGCGAAGGCTCTTTCGGCGGACAAGTAACTGTGCGACATTCGCCTATCGTTGCCCAATAACCGGCATTTAGAAAATCGAGTTCTGCTGTCGGCAGCCTTCGGCAAGTTTGATGACGTGCGTGCAGTTCGGATGAGCACGGTTCTATGCCAAGTCGCAACTATTGATCAGGAAGGATGTTGCGTCCGCATTGAAATGGCGGCGGATTATCGCGAAAATACTTGATTCGGTCTCGTCATCCACGAGGCTGGCTGAATCAGGAATTTCGTGGTTTCCCGTTTTGACTCAAGGAATCCGTCGCGCATCATGGCCAAGAACATGCTCGTTGCCCAATCTGGTGGGCCGTCTCCGGTAATCAATAACACTCTCCGCGGCATCGTGGAGACGGCTCGTCAATTGTCCGAAATCGGGACGGTCTACGGCGGCTGGCACGGTATCGAAGGGGTGTTGAAGGAAGAGCTGATCGACTTGTCGGCTCAATGCCGCGATGAAATCGCCCTGTTGCGGACGACACCCGGGGCCGGTTCAATCGGTACCTGCCGGTACAAGTTGAAGGAAAAGCAGAACGAAGATTTTGATCGGGTGATGGAAGTGTTCAAGGCCCACGACATTGGGTACTTCATCTACATCGGCGGCAACGATTCGATGGATACCGCCAACAAAGTAGCCAGCATGGCTCGGGCCCGCGGCTTGGATGTCGTTGGTATTGGCGGTCCCAAGACGATCGACAACGATGTTGGCGACAGCGAATTCAAGCTCGTTGATCATACTCCGGGTTATGGCAGTACGGCTCGATATTGGACGCACTACATTCAATGTGCCAATGAAGAAAACAACGGCAGTTGTCCTGCGGACCCCGTGCTGGTGTTACAGGCGATGGGCCGCAAGATTGGCTACATCCCCGCCGCCGCGCGTCTCGCTGATCCGCGTCGCGAAATGCCGCTGCAGATTTATCTTGCAGAACGCAAGACGACCCTCGAGCAGATTCACCACAACGTCAACGAAAGCCTGAAGAAGGATGGCCGGGCGATCGTGGTGCTGAGTGAAGGTCTGGACGTCGGCGATATCGGCGTGCGGAAGGATTCGTTCGGACATGCTCAGTTCAGTTCTTCGGAACTGACAGTGGCCCAGATCGTCACGAATTACTTGAACAAGGCCGGCCTGGCGGTGAAGGGTTCGGCCCGCTGCAACGTCCCCGGTACCGATCAACGTCACAGCATGGCGTATGCGTCGGTCGTCGATCTGGACGAAGCCTATTACGTCGGTCAAAAGGCCGCCTTACTGGCCGCCGCCGGCGAGCACGGCTATATGGCCACGATCTTGCGAGCCGACCGTGACAACTATCAAGTACGTTACGACAAGGCCCCGCTGGCCGAAGTCGCCGAGAAAGATAGAAAATTCCCCGATAACTGGATTACGCCCTGCGGAACTGACGTCACCGACGATTTTGTTAAGTATGCCCGGCCGCTGATTGGCGACGACATGGTGACCCTGCCGATTATTGACGGTCGGATTCGCTTGGCACGCTTGAAGCCGATCTTCGCGAATAAGAAGCTGCCAAGCTACGTTCCCCAGGCGGATCGCGCGAAGTAAGTGGAGCGAGACTCGCCTGCTGAGTCGAAAGATGAGGCTATCATGATTGTGCGCAGTACATATCCAGCCGCGGTAGCGATCCCTCCCTTATGTCACGGGGACCGCCTGACCTTCGACGAGTTTTGTCGTCGATGGGATGCGACGCCGAATCTGAAGCGTGCGGAATTGATCAATGGCAGGGTCTATATGAATCCACCACCTGTCAATTGGGACCATCATGGCCTGCCGACAGCCCGAATTTTGAGCTGGCTGTCGCTGTATGAAATCGAGACAGTCGGTCTGGAACTGGCGACCGATGCCAGTGTTTACGTCAGTCCCGAGAATTGTGTGCAACCCGACGCCGCGCTACGAATTCAGGATAGTTTCGGTGGAGCTAGTGAGAAACAACCGGACGGCAGTTTGGCTGGTCCGCCGGAACTCATTGTTGAAGTTGCTGCGAGCAGTGTCGCCTACGACCTGTATGAAAAGAAGGATTTGTACGCGGCCAGCGGTGTGGCCGAGTACATGGTATGGCTCGTCTATGATCGGCAGGTTGTCTGGTTTCAGCTTCGAGATGGTGTTTATCAAGATTTGCCGGTTGAGCGAAATGGTTGCATCAAGAGCCAGGTCTTCCCGGGCTTGTGGCTTGATAGCAAGAGTTTGCTCACTGATCAGAAAGCGAAGATTGCCGCAACCTTGCGAAGCGGTTTGGCCTCTGCAGAATACGCGAGTTTCACCGAGAAACTGAAATCACAAGGTCGAAAGAAACGTAAATCGTCATGACATTCGGCGGGTCGCATTGTTGCCGCTGAAGAATATTAAAAATTCTCTCGCTGAGGAGTTCGTTGAAGTGTCCAGCAATCCGCTCGAAACGTTGAGCAAGAAACATGAGTTCCTGGTCGCCATTGATTCGGATGGCTGCGCGTTTGATTCGATGGAAATCAAGCACAAGGAATGCTTCATCCCCACATTCATCAAGCACATGGGTTTGCAGGCGGTCTCCAAGTACGCCCGCGAAGCGTGTGAGTTCGTGAATCTGTACTCGAAGGACCGCGGAGCGAATCGCTTTCCTGCATATTTGAAGGCACTCGATTTCCTGGCCGAACGGCCGGAAGTAAAATCGCGTGGGGCCAAGATTCCCGCCTTGCAGGGCATCCGCGACTGGGTGAAGCGTGAGTCCAAGCTGGGGACGAAGACGATCATCCCCGAGGCCGAGAAGACCGGCGATCCCGATCTGCAGTTGGGGGCCAAGTGGTCGCAGGACGTTGACGACACGGTGAAGGCCATCGTCCACGGTGTGCCACCGTTCCCGCTGTTGCGTGAGAGTCTCGACAAGGCGCTGCCGCAAGCCGACATCATCGTCTGTTCGGCGACTCCGACCGGTGCTCTGCAGAAGGAATGGGAAGAGCACGATATTGCGAAATACGTCGGCGCCATCTGCGGTCAAGAAGTGGGCTCGAAGAAAGAGATTCTGGCCGCCGCGATTGCCAAGGGCTGGAAGGCCGAGAACATCGTGATGATCGGCGATGCTCCCGGCGATAAGGCGGCTGCGCTGGCCAACAACTGTCGGTATTACCCGATCAACCCGGGCTCAGAAGAACGCAGTTGGGAACGCTTCTACAATGAGGCCCTGGCTCGGTTCTTCGCGGGAACCTATGCCGGTGCCTACGAGCATGAACTGATCGCCGAATTCGATGCCTACCTGCCGGAAGTCCCGCCGTGGAAGATCGTCAAAACGTGATTATGACAACGAGCATTCTTCATGAGTCCCATCGGTCCTATCCGTCCTGCCAGTCCCTTGCATTTTGAAGGGACGAAGGGGACTTATAGGACGGGATGGGACTTATAGGAATCAGCTATTCCACTTTTCCGCTGAGCACCGATTTTTCTTCAGTGCGATTGGTCGTTACCTTACCCAGCAGGTCCAGGATTGTCCCTACAATCTTGACTTCCGCGGTCTCTTCCAGGCAGCTTGTGCGGGCTCGCCAGGTTTCGTAACCCCCGAGCGCGTGTTGTTCCTGGGGTGGAATGTAGCCTTCACAGCCATTCGCTAACTCGATGGTGAATGTGGATTTCAGCGGACTGCGACGTTTGATCGTCACTCCACTGATCGCGAAGACCTCGTTGGGAATGCCGGTGATGCCCAACTCGCCAATCCGCAGGGCCTGCAGTTTGAGCTCCCGGGTCGGGGGCATGTCATTGAGAAGGACAGTTTCGCGGGCATAGATTTCGTCTCTGCTGAGCGGTTTCTTTAAGGCAATCGCATCGACGATGGCTCGGGCCGCACGGACTTCATCAGCGGTCGGCATCCGCACGCCGACTTCCAGCAGTTGTTCTTCCATGACGAGCGGCATCCAGTCGTGAAACGTGATCTTTTGATACGCTTCGTACGCGGCCTGGGCGACGTCGGTGGCCACGCTGTCGATCGTGTACATTCTGCGAGCGGGCAAGGTGTAGTCCATCAACCATTGATCGCCGCTGGTGCCATTGGAGTGCAGTCCGACGTAGTCTCCATCCGCCTTTAACAGTGTCTGCAGCTTGTCGCACACGACTGGAAAGTAGTCGGCAGAAATTGGCTTCGCGCCGACATAGTGCATGGAGAAGTTAGTCAGCGTCGCCAGCGGTTTGCCATCGCGAGTCTGCACGGCGAGCACCGGCACTTCAGGATCGGTAGGACCAGTCGGCCGCAAAGCTTTGGGGTTGTTAAATCCGGGATGCATTTGCGCCAGGTCGTTCTGCTTGCCGCTGAAGGGATTCGTCGGCGCCACCCCCGGTCGCATCAGCCAGCGACGGCAACCGACATTCTTCTCATCCCGGCCGACTCCATACCCAATGCGAGCCGGTGCCAAGCGCTTGTGGGCCGTAATGATGGATTCGGCAATCTTTCCGGGCAGGAATTTGGTGTATTCGACATCCGCATCCACCCCCAGACAGGCATGAACGGCAGGGGCGGAATGCGTATGAGTCGCGGCGATCAACATGTGGCTGGTCGGGATACCGGTCGCCTCACTGGCGAGGCCTTTCGCCCGATCCAGCAGGTCGCGGGGCATCATGCAGCTATCGACGATGACGATGGCGACTTGAGTCTTCCCATCGTCCAGCACGAGGGCTCGGGCATGTAGACGATCAATGATTTCGCTCGTGACGACTTCGTTCATGTTGCCGTTGATAACGACCGGCAGTTTGATCGGCGTCACATCGATCGACACGGTTCCCGCGCGAAACACCTTGGCAGGAGGATCGGCGGCGAGAATTGGTTGAACATTCGCAAGGCCTGTGATTACCAAGAGTATCGAAAGGAATCGTTCGATCATGGATGTTCCTTAATGAGCAAAGATGGTCGTTGATCGCTCGGCGATCAAAACGCATTCGCAGTACCGAGACTGCATATTATCGGAGAGACCATTGCGATCCCAGTCGATGCTCACTCGAGGACGTCGGGTTCGCCGCCGTTCGCAGTCGTGATCGCCCGCAGCACACGCGGGTCCGTATGCACGCTGAGGGTACGCACCGAACCGTCCATCAACATCGTGTTGGCGGAGCCTCGATGATAGGAAGACCAAGTTCCGGATGATTGCCCAGGTTGACTTCCGGGAAGATTGATTCCGATGTTCGTGGAAGTTGCCTCGACATCTTTCGGCGCGGTCCACACGATCTGCCGCCCACACGCCTCGACCATCAGCACCGTATTGGAAGTTCCGTCCTTGATGGCGTTCGATGGTTGCCCTTTTCCGTTGGGGAACGCGGTGTCCGGTCCAGTCAGCAGGGCATAGGCGGAGTACCATCTGCGGGATTCATCGTGCCTGGCCGTTTCCGGAACGGAGTTGCACACGTACATGCCGTCCAAGTCTTGCTTCGCCAACCGCCAGTTGGGTAGGTCGTCCCAGGCCGATTTCTGGTCATAGGCCTCGTAGACGTCTTTTCGTTCCATGAAGGGGAGTATTTCGACTCGCCAACTGCGAACTGGAAGCTCCGCCGTTTGAATTTGTGAATCGGGCATTGCGCCGTGTTTGTCGTGGAAGTCGTATAACGAAAGCCCGATCATCTGCAGGTGGTTTAGACACAATCTCATTCTGACGTATTCCAGTCGCGGCCCTACCGTCAATGCCAGGGCGGGTATTGCGAAGAGTATGATCGCGATCGGGATCGCACAGCCCCACGGCGGGATATCGGTGAATCCGAACACTCTGCCACGAATGCCGACCAGTTCCTGCCAGCCTGCAACGAGCGCCGGGAGTGGTACGACCGCCATGATGACACTGGCCGCAAGGCAAGCGGCCACTGGCTGGTCTCGGAACACCAACGGCAGCACTCCGTTGGCAAATAAGATCCAGACGGAAAGAAATGCGGCCCCCCAAAAAGCCATGGCGAAACCCCAAGCCACCCGCGAACGCAGTGGGAGCCCCCAACAAGCAAAAATGCTGCCGGGCAGGCCAATAATGATGACCAGGAGTGCGACCTTGACGACCAAATGTGATGTGGTTCCAGGAACGAACCATTCCGGACTCGGGAATTGGTAGAGCATGCTCGTGCTTCAGCAAGTCTCACGGGGTTGGCATGTGAATTACCACTAAGTTAGCAATCTGAGCCTCATTAGTGGAAGCAGAGCAGGGCTGGAGACTGGTTGAAATCTGTTTCGGGATCTCAAAAGTCGCCGACCTCCTCCCCGCCATTCGCAGTCGTGATCGCCCGCAGCACACGCGGGTCCGTATCCGCATTCAAAGCACGGACCGATCCATCACCAAACAAAGTGTGGACGCGGCCTTTGTGATACGACGACCAGATTCCGGGTGAATGATCCGGCTTGTTGCCGGGCAGATTCACCCCGATGTTGGTGGCGGTGACTTCGATATCTTTAGGTTCTGTCCAAACGATCTGCCGGCCACACGCCTCCGCCACGATGGCCGTGTAGGATGTTCCGTCCGAAAACTGTTTGAGCGACATTCCTTTGCCATTGGGGAAGGGACTGTCCGGTCCAATCAGTGTGGCATAGGCTGAAAACAAGCGACCTGCGGAGTCCTGACGGGCCTGCAGGGGAACCGCAGGACACCCGTACGAACGGACGTCCGTCTTGGCGAGCGGTAAGTTACTCGCTGCATCCCAGGATGATTTCTGATCGTACGTGTCGAACAGGGCCTTATGATCCAGGAATGGCAACAATTCGATACGCCAACTGTGAGCCGGCAGTCTGTCCTGGCGAATTTGAGAATCGGGCAGCTTTCCGTGCTGGTCATGGAAGTTGTGCATTATCAGACCGAGTTGTTTGAGTTGGCTTTTGCAGATCGACGCAGATTGATCGTGAGGAGCATTCCCGGTGGGCAGCAGCACTGGTGTCGCGGCCAACAGGAATCCAATCGGAAGCGCACAGCCCCATGCTGGAACGTCACTAAATCCAAACATCCTGCCGCG
This sequence comes from Planctomycetaceae bacterium, assembly GCA_028291605.1. Classification (GTDB taxonomy): domain Bacteria; phylum Planctomycetota; class Planctomycetia; order Planctomycetales; family Planctomycetaceae; genus JAKFVC01. The sequence continues at coordinate 8,242 of JAQGHS010000785.1, forward strand.
CCGACGCTCGAGTTCTTGCCAGCCCGCAGCGATCGCCGGAAGTGGCAAAATTGCCAGGAATGAGATTGCTGCGATGACGGCAAGGGGGGATTGATCTCGTAACAGAATGTTTGGATACCAGGAAAACAGAAATGTCCAAGGCAAGAGGAGTGCGAATGCCCAAAAAGCCATTCCGAAGTACAAGACCGTTACAGATCGAACTGGGCGGATCAAGCAAGCGAAAACGCTGGCTGGCAACCCAATGACGAGACTCCACAGGATCACCGCCACAATGAAGTTCGAGGTGGTACTAGACTCGAATGCCACGGGCGGCGGGAATTGGTAAAGCATGTGAGAGC
>JAQGHS010000794.1 GCA_028291605.1 Planctomycetaceae bacterium
GATGTCACCGATGGGGCCTCGAATACAATGATTATTGGTGAGACATCAGACTGGGCCTATGATTCCTCCAATGCGCAAAAGCACATCGACGGGGGCTATTATTGGAGCTGGATGATGAGCACGGCCGACATCGGAACGGGCACGGGGTTCTTTCCCGCCGCCGGCTGCAGCGACGGCCGCATTTACAATGTCATGACGGTGCACTATGCCCCGGGGACCAGGACCTACGGATTGACCGGTATTCTGGAAGATCACGGACCGAATAATCCGTTGCTTTCGGCGCATACGGGCGGAGTCCATGTCGCGATTGTCGACGGTTCGGTCCGATTCATCAGCAACAACGTCAATATGGTGACCCTGCGACGCATGGCGACGCGCGACGACGGCGGTACGCTCGGTGATTTCTAGAGTTACCGGGGAAGCCAGTCGAATTTCCAATGCGGCGGTGTCGGGACCGCTTAACAGTCGGTCGGGTTTGCGTTGCCGCTGCATATCCGGAGAGTGAGTCACTTACCACGGAAGAGAGACATGCCAACTGCCATCCCCAGATTACGGTCGCCGAGATCGTGGAACAAATCCTGTGCGCTGCTGTTTTTCTGCGTTGCAAGCTGCCTGACCAACCAGGGCTGCGGCCTGATGTCGAGCGAGCCGGCGGGAAAGGTCCACGGCGTAATCAAGTTCAAAGGCGAGCCGGTGCTGCCCGGTACGGCCGTGATGTTCGTCATGAGCTCCAAGGGATTGGGGGCCCTGGGAGACGTCGAGGAAGATGGCAAGTTTGTGTTGAAGATGGCGGGTACCGATCAAATACCGGTCGGGACGTACACGGTCTCTATCAGACCGGGTACTGGACCGGAAATGACCCCCGAGGAACAAATCAATGCCGGTCTGAACAAGAAGAAGACGGTCGATCCAGGGGATGGAGTGCCTCAGAAATACCGCGTTCCGGAAACCAGTGGCCTCACCTTTGAAGTGAAGGTGGGAGAAAACCAGTTCGACCTCGATATGACTGACGAGAAGTGATTGGCGAGACCTGGCCGCTTTGGGATGCGCAGTTTTCACAGATGTCGGTCGCCGATAATAATCCATCGAGACGACTCGATGGATTAGTTCGTACTGGTTCGCCAAACTGTCGTGACGAGCGGTCCATTAGAATTCGCCGATGACCTGTCCGTCATTCACTGAGGCCAGATTCTGATAGGTGCTGCCGGCGGATCTCGATGGACCGGTGGCGATGCTGTCGCTGACGAATCGCACGCTGCCATCTGCCAACAGAAAATGTGCTCCACCGACATGCATGCTGCTGAATGAGCAATAGGGTACCGAATTCGATGCGGATGGTGCCGTTGGTGTTTTGGCGTTGAGGGGGCTGCTCGGATCGCAAAAACCTTGGGCTAAAGCAAAACTTTGCCAACTAGTAGGCCAACTCCCCGCAATATCGTCGTTCGCTCCAGCCCACATTGTGTCACCACCGGCGTACTGCCCGCTGACCGTACCCGGTGAGCGACGTTCTCCGATGAGGAACGTGTTGCTCAAGCCATCAGTAAAATCGCGAAACCGGCGGCTGCTGCTCTCGGTAAACGCGCCATCGACGGTCACCAGACCCCCGACTGCAATATTGGGGATTGATCCGCCGCTGACGGCAGGGTAGTTCGATCGTCCAAAAATCGACGTCGCACCGGGGGAAGTGCCGTTGAGGCCGCCGCTGGGAATAGTCACTAAGTTGGCGCCCGTGTCGGACGGACATCGATAGACAGGCAGATTGGTCTGCAGCGCGACATTCGCTGGCAATGTCGTCATGATCGCGCTGAATCCGGCCGCTGCTACGCCCGTCGGGCTGGTGCCCCCCGGCGCTTGGCTCAACGTGTTGAACAGCGGTGCCTGATCGATGAACGGCAGAAGCATTGTTCCCCAGCCCCAGAGGCTGCCCGTGCTCGCAAAAGGTGTTCCCTGGTAACCCATGGGGAGTACGTTGTTCGTCTCGTGATAGCCGTGCAGCGCCAGGCCAAGCTGTTTCATGTTGTTCTTGCACTGCGACCGTCGAGCAGCTTCACGAGCCTGTTGGACTGCCGGAAGCAACAAAGCAATCAAGACCGCGATGATGGCGATCACAACGAGTAACTCGATCAGCGTAAAACCACGTTTGGCCCGTGACATGACTGACTCCGTGAGCAGAATAAATGAGCGACGCATCAACTTCAGCAAGATGACATCGGAAAACGACCTATTAGAAAACGAATTCTGGGCGCGATGGCGACCAGAGAAGCCTGGCATGACACGATGTCATCAGTCGGATTTTGCGATCGAGTTCAGTTTGGATCGCCTAAGTGTCTATAATAAAACGATTTGCGAAACATCGGGACCATTGTGGAATGCCAGCGCGTTGTTCGCGGATTCCGTCTGACATTCCAGAATAATCGGCTAGTCTGGATTCCGCTCAGTACTCGTTATGAGTACTGGGCGCGATGGCGGACCGATACCTGATATATTGATCTGCAGACTTATGCAACTTACCCCTCCATAAGGAGTTAAGACTATTTGTCTGTGCTCTGGCAAGATCGACCAATATGATCACTGCACCGACGATATCCTATGTACAAGCTGCTGACAAGATGCAATCTGGGCAATTGGAAACGCCAGAATCAAATCCAGAGTGCCTCACGAAATGTGTTCGGTCAAGACTGTTTTCGGGGTTTCGCAGATGACAAGGGATTTTTTGAATGATAAGATGGTAAGGACAGACAGAGTCTAAGCTTACTCCGTTTGCCTGCCGACAATTCTGCTAGTGTTGCTTGCCAAGTTGTTGCTCATTGCGAAGGTACTCTATGCACCAGTCTAAGGCTATTTGTCCGGGACCAGTCTCTCGTCGCGAGTTTTTGCGCGTAGGAGCACTGGGCTTGGGCGGGATAACCGTTGCTGATTTATTGCGGATGCGAGCCGAAGCCGGGGAAACTCACTCGGCATCGGATACGTCGGTCATTTTCGTGTGGCTTCCGGGCGGTCCGCCCCACATGGACATGTACGACATGAAGCCGGAGGCTCCGACGGATTATCGGGGCGCATTCCGTCCCGTTCGCACCAATGTGTCCGGTCTGGATGTCTGCGAGTTGATGCCGCTGCACGCGAAGATGGCTGACAAATACTCCATCGTGCGTTCCATTGCCCACGAATTCGCCGATCACGGCGGTGGTCACAAGCGATTTCTGACAGGCCGTATTCCCAAGACGCCGGTCGACACCGTCAATGACAATCCGATGGGCGGTGGAATCATTGCGAAGTGCCGCGAGGAGCGGATGGTCGGTGTCCCGAACTATGTCAATCTGGCGGATGGCGGCCGAGATGGTGTCGACGTGTTTGCCTACGGATCAGCGTATCTCGGGCCGTCCTACGTTCCGTTTGCGGTTCCCGGTGACCCGACTGCCCCGAACTTCAAGGTCCCCAATATCGCGCCGCTTCAGGAAGTGACCGGCCGGTTGGACGATCGCCTGGCGTTGCTGAGCGGCTTTGACCGCATGCGTCGAGCTGCGGACAGTGGGCTGATGAATTCGATGGATCAGTTCAACAAGCGGGCTCTCGATTTGTTGACGCACGATAAGGCGCGCATCGCCTTTGACCTGTCCAAGGAGCCGGAAGAATTGCGTCAGCGCTACGGCAAGCATGCCTGGGGTTCGCGGATGCTGATGGCGCGGCGCCTGGTCGAAGCGGGTTCCAGTTTTGTCACAGTGCTCATGGAGAACCCGTATCAGTCGGGCGTGCCGTCACTGAAACAAGGGGTCTACAACTGGGACTCCCACGCTGTGAACTGCCACATCTGGGACGATTTACGAGTTCGCCTACCGATCTACGATCAGGCCGTCACCGCGTTGATCGAGGATCTCTACAACCGCGGTCTCGATAAGCGCGTGCTGCTGGTTGTGACCGGCGAGTTCGGCCGTACTCCGCGTGTGGAAAACTCAAATGGTTCGCAGACGGGTGTGATGCAACCCGGTCGCGATCACTGGCCGCAGGCGATGTCGCTGCTGTTGTCGGGCGGTGGGTTGCGGATGGGGCAGGTGATTGGTTCGACGAATTCGCGTGGCGAGCACCCGAAGGATTGCCCGATGACGCCCAATGATCTCTGGGCGACCGTCTATCAGCACATGGGAATTGATCCCGAGCGAACGTTCCCCGACTACCAGGGCCGACCGATGCCCATTCTGCCCTTCGGCAAGCCGATCCGCGGTTTGTCGTAATCGAGTTACTGGTTCATCAAAACTTGAAACGCCATTCACGATTGTTTTCGTGAGTGGCGTTTTTTGTTTGCAGGCCGGAACAACCCTGTCTGCCGATGGTGTCCAATCCGAGCGAAGCTCGCCAATACAAGCTCGAAGCGCAAGCGAGTGCATTCTGATTGCTTATTGAGGGAAAATGCACTCGCTTGCGCTTCGAGCTTGTATCCTGTCACTTCGTGACGCTCGAGCTTCACCACGAACTTCCAGGCTTAACTCCCAAACTTCGGAGGGAACTTAAGCGGCTCCGCACTCACCAGGGGCAGTTTGAATGTGTCGGCGGTCTTCTCATCGAAGAAGACTGCACACGATGGGTCGGCATAAACCAACCGCCAGCCAGGGGTCTGCATCACACCAGCGATCAATCCGCGCGAGAAACGTGAATCGAGCATGACCGCAGGCAGATTTCCTCCCTTGTCTCGCAGCAGTTCGACCCAACTGGGATGAGCATGGCTCATCCGCAGACCGATCTCGTCAAAACGCTCGAAAGTCTGTTGCGTGCAGACTTCCAGTCGCCCATCCATGAACACTTTGCCTTCCGGCCCGTTGTAGTACGTGTAGACCGAGGCGACTCCGAAATTCGCCGCGTACACTCGCTGAGGGTATCCGGGGTGCCGCATGAACTGAGCGGCCTTGTGGGGGAACCAATCACGGGTCTCACCCAATCGGAATGGCCGAACGTTCTCGGCCCAGCGGTTCCATTCTCCCGTAACGACCGCCGCGTTGAGCAGTAACAGCGCGACCGCGACGCTGCGCTCGGCAAGCACGGATCGCCGCTGGCGAGGTGGCTCCGAAATCTCCGCAGCAGTTTTCGGGAACAGGATCTCGCTCAGGTTGTCGGACAGCACAAAACCGGCGACCAGCGAGAAAATGTTCGTGTTCCGGCTGGCTTTCCACGCGAGGTATGAGAAGCCGACGAAGAGTAGTGACCGGAAGACATTGAACCGGCCACGAGCAGCCAGCCAGACAAACGAGATCGCTGCGGCCAGCCACAGAAGAATCTCTGAATTCAGGTACAGATTGGTGAATCCGTTCTTCCAGAGAAACTCGACCGGTTTTTGAAACTCCCCGATGCGTGTCGAATAGAAATCCTGCTCGACGGTAAACTTCCGCAACAAGATGAACGGGAACAGAGCCCCCTGCTCAAAGTACGGGTTGACCAGAGCCGCTCCCGCACACAGTCCCGCTGCGCGGACGACTGTCGAGGGACTCGGGTCTTGCGGGGCGGGGGCCAGACCGAGCTTGCCTTCTGCGTAACCACGGACGAGACAGTCCACTGCATAGCACCCGCCGACCACCAGTCCCAGGATATACAAGGCGTGGCAGTTGATCCAGAAGACCTGGATCGCGGGGAGAATCCAGATCAGCCGCGGTTTTTTCTCCACACGTGTCATAATCCACAGCCAGCCTGCCAGGCACAGCAAGGTGATGATTTCAGGCCGTTCGTAGCCGCGTCCGCTAATGGTGACTGCCGGCAAGATCCAGCACAAGACGCGCTGCCACCCACGTAGATGGGCGCCGCCTGCATAACAGCCGATCCCCAAGGCCAGCATCAAGATCCCCGCTTTACACAGGATCAGCAGATTGGCGCCGCCCAGTCGATACAGAATGGCCGCACCGACCTCAAAGCCCCAGTGCAAGTCGATCCAGCGTTTGTCGAAATCGGTGAACGTATAGAGGTCGTAGCCGGGAATTGAAAAGTTCTGCAGAATCCACTCGCCGGTCTTCAAATGCCAGAACAGATCGGTGTCGAACAAGGGGAAGCAGCAGGCCAGGAACATCCACAACAGCAGTCCCGCGACCAGACCATTATCGCTGGAAGGCCTCCAGAATGATGTGGGCAGCGCAGCCGTCGAGGCAGCCGCAGGAACAAGGTTTGGGCGAGACGCAGGCATAAGCCCTTTTTTCCAACAAGCGAAGGTGTGTGAGTAACCAGTTGGAAAGATAGCAGGGCCAGCAGTTGCATTGTAGCGAGCTGTCATGGTTTGACCCCGGAGGGGTCGCAGAGAATAGCCGGTGGTTGAGGAGCGGAGCGACGACACCACCGGTCATCTCCCAAATATGACCGCATCCTGAAGGGATGCCAGAGGGAACGAAGTGACGATCGACCGAGGTCTCAAGTTCTGCGATCCCTTCAGGATCCGGGATGCAATGGGACGATATCCGGTGGTGTCGTCGCTCCGCTCCTCAACCACCGGCTACTCTCTTTAATCCCTCCGGGATAGGTGCGCATACGCGATCTCACACCATTCCACTAAAGCGTTTCAAGATTGGATTCTCTCTGCGACATCTGCGAAATCTGTGGATAGAGCATCATTTACAAATGACCTAAATGATGAACAGCATCCCGCCGGTCACCAGTTGCAAGATCGCAGCTCCAGCACACGCCAGCCCGATGATCGTCCCGAACGGTTTCGCCTTCTCAACCCAGGCGGGCTGCAGGATTTTCAGTGCCACAAGGACATCCGACCCGGCAAATAGACCGGCCGCAAACAGAGTGCCCGAGATCAGCAGACCGTAAAAGAAGAATCCATTGATCAACCCAAACAGCCCCCAGAGAGCCAGTAGCACACCAATTTTTCCCAGGTTCTCTTCCCCCAGTTTTGCACGGACTTGCTGCACCTGCGGCAAACTGACGAGCGGAGCAAAATTGGCCTTGATGAGAGCCAGTCCCCCCGCGAGCAACCCCAGCACCAGGGTTAGCCATTTACCATAGTGCCAGCCGCTGCCGCTTCCGACAGTACCTCCACCCTTCCCTGCCGCAGCCGGCGAACTGGCGTCGACCGCAACCGCGACCGGGCCGCAGCGCAAGGCAACAATGTTGACCAGCACGGCGTCGACGGGCTCCCAGCTTTCCGCCTCCACATTGGCTTTCACTCCCTCGACTGTGACAGTCCCTTCACGATTGACACGACGTTTAATCTTGCAGGGGCCGCCCACCACTGCCACGACGTCGTAGGACTCTTCCGGCAACACATCTTTGCCTGTTTCGGCCAGGACTTTCTTCACCTCAGCCTGCACCGCTGGTGAATACCGCCCCGCTACCGGACTGCCGTTGATGTCCATTGCGAAGTCATAATCAGCAGGCTGATAGTCCCACCCCAGTCGATTCGAAACACCTGCGAAATGGATGACCTTGCCCTTCCATGAGGCGGCCGCGGCTGGATCGAAGCCATCCTTAGGTGAGTATTTCTGCAGCATGCCCGGCCAATCAGCCTGCGCTTTCTTCACCAGTTCCTCGTACTTGTGATCCTTCTCCGCTGCCGAGCCTCCAGCGGCCTTGTCGAATTTCTCGATCAACTTTTGACCGCGTTCTTGGAGGGCAGCTTGCTCGGAGCTCCCCTCCAGAGCCAGCCGGAGATCGCTGTCCACGAAGCGTTCGAGCCTGTCGCGGCCCGATTGATTGAGCTTGGTCGCCTCGGCTTCTTTCAGAATGGAGTCTGCGAATCCGGTGAGCTTTTTGAACGCAGCCACACGCAGGCCCACCACTTGACCGACGATCGACTTGACACGGGCGTCGACCATCAATGGCTTCAGCTCTTCGTTCTCCTCGACCGAGCCCTTCAAGAAGGCCGTCGCTCGACGGGCTAGCGCTACCGTCTTGGGTGCACCTAAATTCGAAGTCGCTTCGGATTGCTCCTTTTGCATTTGCTCAAACGTGGCAGGTTTGGTTTCCTGTTCCCAATCCTGATATTCATTGAGATAGGAGTCCCAATCGCGTTTTAGTCGTTCGGAGACTTCTCCACCTTTGATTTTCGCAACAGCCTGTTCGAAAGGATCGCGGAGTGACTTGAACTTCGCGATCAAAGGCTTGGCTTCGTCGTCATCCGCGGGCATCCATACCAGGATTTTTTCGATCAGTTGATAATCGCGACCGCTAAAGCTCTGAATGGCGGAGTTTCGGTCTGATTCAGAATCCCCTTCAATGGCCTTCTTAGTATCGGGCCAGGATTCCTCCAGGCGACCGAGCGACTCCTTCAGTTGTTCGATCCCGCGGTCATGCTGTTGCGCGACACTGGCTTTGCGCAGGGCGGCAATTTGCTTCGTGAAGCTGGTGACCTTGGCCTCACCGAGGGCTTTGCGGACATCGGGCTTCTTCAGATTCGCCTCGGCGTCCTTGAGATGACGCTCCAGCGTATCCGGGTTATCGAGTGATTCCTTCGCGGCCGCGATAAAGGACTCGACGGCGGCCGTGGCATCGTTCACTTCGCCGGACGCTGCCAATTTGTCGGTTCGAGCCTTAAGAGCTTTGACCTCTTTCTCGAGTTGTTCCTTGGGTGCACCTTCGACGTCGGAGAGTTCGACGTCAATCAGTTTGAAATTCTTGCGGATGGTACCGATCTTACCGAGCCGAATCGCGGCCGAATCGGACTCGGCTTCGGTCACCAGCGTCTGAGTCGCGTCCAGCAGTTTCCTGGCGGATTCTTCATCGGCAAATGTCGGGAGCGTCAATCCGACCATCAAGACTGTCGACAAGCCAATTGTCAGTCGCTGCACGAACCCATTGCGAAATCCAATGTACCGAACCATTCGCCGCATCTCCGGTTTCCAGGGGGGAAAGTCCTTACGATGGCGAGATTATATTCACCACTGGACAGCGAAGAAACACCGAGCCCGCCGGATGTCATCGCGTGAGGTGCTTAGGACCATCAGAAAATGCTTAGCGTCGCGTACGATTGGGCGATTAGGAGGCGAATACATTACGTCGACGTGGGATAGGCATCCTGCCTGTCATTCTTCGGCCCACGAATGGACAGGCAGGATGCCTATCCTACGGGCGCAAAAAAACACCCGGCATTCCGTGAGGAGCACCGGGTGTCGAAATCACGATCGATCGTTAGTTCACGGTAATGTTGCGTGTGGCCACGTTACCGCCGATTCCCAATTCGTCAAACGCTTGAACGGTCACAACTCGTGCTGCGGCAAACGGCTTGCCCTTGAAGCTGGCGAGTTGCAGTACGGCCTGGAACAGTTCCTTGCTGGTAGCACCCTGGAACTGAATAGTCAGGGGGACCCCCTTCTCGCCACCGGTCACAGTTGCAATTTCGGTCTTCCCAAGTTTCAGCGAAGTTCCCTTGAGCTTAATTGCAGAACCACCGAAGCTTCCGTTCAGCACGCTGAGAGTGTCGCCGGTTTGCTCGCCGAGCGAGATCCCCAGCACAATCTTCCCATTGTTGAAGTTGGGCGAATCGAAGTCGACAACCGTTGCTCCCGCATCGACCGGGATTTCCTTACGACCGGATGTGACGCCGGTGGAACTACTCAGCGTGACGACCGGTCCATCATTCTTGTCGTTGATGGTGATTGTAATCGCCTGCTCGATCGAATGGTTCGCACTGTCTACGCTGCGCACCCGTACGCTGTAGCTCGACTTGGTTTCGAAGTCGAAGATCTGGGCCGACAGTAGCTTGTTTCCGGAGATCTTGAACGCAGCATTGTCTGTCGATCCAGTACCCGCCACCAGGCTGTAGGTGAAGCTATCCGGGGAATCCTGATCGGTCGTAATGAATGTTCCCACGACCGTGTTGGCGGGCTTGTTCTCGTCGATATTCGGCGTCGACAGGGACAAAGCGGTGGGAGCTTCGTTCACATCCAGGATTGTGATACTGAAGACTTTTTGCGTCACCAGACCACCGGCATCTCGCGATTGGACGCGAATCGAATAAGCATGGCCCGGATCTTCGTAGTTCAGCGGACCCGCCACCACCAATTGGCCACCGGAAATTGAGAACTTGGCGTTGTCAGTCGCGCCTGCGCCACTGACCAGACTGTAGGTAAAGGTATCGCCGGCATCGACGTCGACCGTGGTCAAATCGCCGACTGCAGTCCCGGGTGCCGTGTTCTCCTGAATGGCACTATTCGACAAGTTGATGTTGGTCGGTGTCTCGTTCACGTTCGTGACAAGAATTGTCATCGCCGCTTCGAAGCCCAGGCCGCTGGAATCAGTGGCCCGAACGCGGATCGCGTAGCTCCCCTTGGCTTCCAGGTTGAACGGTTGAACGGCGATCAACTGCCCGTTCACGATCTTAAATGCGGCGTTATCGGTCGATCCCACGCCATTCACCAGGGCGAATGTCGACACATCGCCCGCATCCGGGTCAGTTGCGGAGAGGATTCCGACCAGCGAGTCCGGCGGCTGATTTTCGGGGATGCTGTTCAACGTTCCCGTGTTCGGATTGGCCAGTGCGACGATGCTGGTGGCCGGTTCGTTCACATTCAGCACGGAAATCGTAAATTGCTTATCGAAGCTCAGGTTCACCGGGGTCGTTGCATCGGTGACTCGGATCCGGATGGAATAGGAGCTCTTGGCTTCGAAGTTGAAGGACTGGGAAGATTTCAGTTGGTTGCCCACGATCTGGAACGCGGCATTGTCGGCCCCGCCCGCGCCACTCACCAGAGAGTAGCTTAAAGTGTCATTGGGCAAATCGACATCGATCCCGGTCAGGATGCCGATCACCGTGCCGCTCGGTTGATTCTCAACGACCGAGTTGGCGGAAAGCGAGAGATCTGACGGAGCATCTGCGGCTGGTATTGCGGTGATCTTAAACGTCTGCGAGACGGAAGTATCCGCACCCCCGTTGGCCGTGCCAGCCTTATCGCTCAG
>JAQGHS010000806.1 GCA_028291605.1 Planctomycetaceae bacterium
GTAGCCGCATTCGCCAGAATGCGGGAGCGCGTCCGGCAAACGCCCGCATTCTGGCGAATGCGGCTACATTAATCGCGACATCCGAAACCTTCCCGCGCAGTTTCCGCAATCGCTTCGATCCGGAATCCCCGCAATCGATTCAGCCGATGAAACCCGATGGGCTCCATTTCCGACGATCGCACGGAACGACTCGCCTCGTGTTGTGATAGACTTGCGTGCAAATCGCCGGGATGTGAACATTCCGCAATCCGTCTATGTAAATCTGATGTTGTCAATTCGCTGACGCAGAGGTAACTCGGCATGCAGACTGGCCACTGGCGATTCGCGACATTTTGTGCGGTCGGATATTTGCTCGTCGGCATTCCGTGCGGTGTCGCTCAAGAAGTGGCGCTGCCCCCGGTAAAGTATCTCGGACCGACGCGTTGTGCCGACTGTCACAACACCCCCAATCCGCTGCGTTTCCGCGATTTCGTGCTGCAAACGGAATCGGCCCGATTCATCGGCGAAGACAAACACGTCCAGGCTTATGAACTCCTGAAGGGGGAATTGGGCCAGGCGATGATCAAGCGCCTGGGAATCCCCGATCTCAGCCAGGCGCGTCAGTGCCTGAGCTGCCATGCGGGATGGCAGCCACACGAAAAAGAGAAGCCCCCGCACTTCGAATTCGGGGTCACGTGCGAATCGTGTCATGGCCCCAGTTCGAATTGGGATACCCCACACAGTGAACCCGCCTGGCGGTTGAAGACCCCGGCCGACAAGTCCAAATTGGGGCTGGTCAACGTCAGAGATCCCATCGCCCGGGCCGAGCAATGTTTTTCCTGCCACATCGGCAATTCCGATCAGGGAAAAGTCATCACTCATGAAATGTACGCGGCTGGCCATCCTCCGCTGCCGAGCATCGAAATTGAATCCTTCGTCGACCAGATGCCTGCACATTGGCGGTACATCCCAGAGAAGGGTCCGTTCGAATCGCGTGCCGAGTACGTCAAGCTCAACTATCCAGAGCATCCTCACGATCCGGGCCTCGATTTACCCCGCACGCGATCGGCGGTCGTAGGCGGACTGGTCGCGTTGCGTGAGTCACTGGAACTGTTCGCCAGTCAGGCCAAACCTGACAATCCGCAGTGGCCCGAGCTGGCCTTGTTCGACTGTCAGGCTTGTCATCACGACCTGCGTTCCCCCAGTTGGCGCCAGCAGCGAGACGTCCAGTTTGCTCCGGGCCGCCCCACGCTACGCGAGTGGCCGTTTGCGCTCGTGAGTGTCAGCCTGCGTCAAATCGCGGGTGACGATGAGGCCCAATTCGTGAAGCTGACCGGGGAATTCGCCACGCAGCGGCAGCAGTTGTACGCTGCCATCCAGAAGCAGCCGTTCGGCGACAAGCAGGCAGCGACCCGCGCCACGGAATTCGCCAAATGGCTGGAACCGCACATCGTGACGTTGTCGACCAGCCGGTTCGACAAGGCCGCCGCGACACGCTCGATCCTGGAACTCTCGACACTCGGTCCCAAGGATTTTCCTGACTTTCATTCGGCGAGACAGCGTGTCTGGGCCCTCGGTATCATCCGGCGAGAGCGTGACATCCCCTACCCCGCCTGGCCTGCGGAGGAACCCAAGACGACGGCAGCGGCACGCCGCGCGGCAGAAGCGGCCAACATCGCCCTGTTCGAAAAATGGCGCGATGACGAATTCGCCCCCCAGCGTCAAGCCTGGGCCAATCGCTGGAAGGCTCAGCAGCCGAAGTTCGAGTTGCCCCTGCTTTTGCCATCAGGACAAAAGAAGATTATTCAGGAGGATTTACCGCAGTCGCTGCAGGCGATTTCGAATTATGACGCGGCAGCGTTTAAGCAGCTTCTGGAAAAGCTGAAGGCGGCAGCGAATTAAAAGAGGCAGCGAATGAATTCGCTGCCAATATCCCGCCAGGCGACAGAATTGGTTATGCTAATGCCAGTCGCCTCGTCCCGTTCCAGGGAAATCAGTCAGTCGATCCATTAATTTACTCAGGATGTTGTCATGCGCAGATTGTGCGGGCCGTTGTTGTTTGTTGTAGCGTGTTTGAGCTGCGGGCTAAATCAGCAAGCCTGGGCGGGACCCTTCGAGGCCCAGATCCGCCTCGCCCCCGAATCCACCAATTTGATCGTTCTCGTCAATGTGCAAGCCTTGCACAATACGCCGCTGGCGAAGTCGGAAGACTGGCATGCGAAAATCAAGGACGCTTTTCTCGCCGGACATGCCCTGGTGCCGCCCACCGCTGATCGGCTGGTGATGCTGGCCGAAGTCGACCCGCTGGACACGCTGCGGCCCATCTGGGACCTCAGCGTCATCGATTTGTACAAGGCTCCCGATGTCCTGGGCTTTGCCAAGCAAGAGCAAGCCACGATCGAGCATCTGGACGGTCATCGTCTCGTTCAAACCCACACCGGAGCCCTGGTGCTGGAAGTCAAAACGCAACGCATGATGTCATCGGCCATGGCCACGCGGCAGATGTATTCACGCTGCCTGAAGGGTGCTGCTCCCGAAGCCCCGCTCCGCTTGTCACCCTATCTCAAGCAGGCCGCGGACGTTCTGCCTGACGAAGGTCAGGTCGTGATTGCATTGGACTTGGAGAATGTTTTCACCCATCAAGTTGCCCAGGATGTCCTCGGCAAGGACGCCTCCTTCCGTGCCGTGGAATGCCTGACTTCGCTGAAAGGCCTGACCTGCACGTTGCTGGTCGACAAGACTCGCAAAATCACCATTCATCTCGATTTCGGCCAGAAGGTCGAAGCCCTGGGCAAGAGCCCCCGCGTGACGCTGCAACCCGTCCTGAGTCTCTTGGGCTTCTCCGATGAGAAGCTGGAAATCATCCGCCCGACGGGACACACCGAACCGAACGCGGTCATCATCAAGGGCGAACTGCTGCCAGATCGCCTGCTGGAGCTGTTCCGCAAATTCGAAGCGACGGGAGCCAACCACGACTATGGTTCCACACCCGCGCCCCCGGAAACCGCTGATCCGAAACAACTGACCATTATCGCCACTCAGAAGTACCTGGCCTCAGTCCAATCCATGCTGGCGGAACTCAAGGGGGCCATGCGGCGTGACACGATTGCCGAGATGAGCGAAAAATACGCATCCAAGATCGACGCGCTGCCCATGTTGAATGTTGACCCCGACATGTTGACCTTCTCGGCCAACGTTTCCGGTTCGTTACGCTATCAGGGTCAGGTCAAACGCGAAGCCGGACTGCGAACCGGTGTCCGGGCCACGATTCCGACATACACCGAGCGAACCTTCAACACCGCATCTTACGGGCGTGCGTACTCGGGTTATGGTAGCCCGTACTATGGGAGCTATGGATCGTACACGTCGTATCGCCGCGAAATCCCAGACACTCTGAGCATCGAGCAGCAGGAACAGGCACCCGCGACACAAATCCGGATTTCGGAATGGAAGCAGATTAATGACGGCATGGTGGCGCTGCGGAGAACGCTGACCGAACGGTATATGGTGAATTTCTAGGCCACGCTGAGTACCGCCAGAGGCCAAAGATAGTCGTTGATCGCTCCGCGATCATAACGCGAGCGCAGGGACAGGCCTGAATATAAACAACGCTTATCCGTAGCGCAGAGTCGCTACTGCAACTGCGTTATGATCGCGGAGCGATCAACGACTATCTTTGCCGTAGCACTTTTTTCACCCACCCAGTGCCCGTCGCAATTCGTGGAATTCTTCGCCGAGCTTGCGAAAGTCATCTCGCAGGGCCGCGAGAGTGGCCGTCAACGACGCGTTCTCGGCGCGCAAGTCCTGGCACGTCGACTCCAACTCAGAGACACGATTCGACAAACCGGGATCGACGGCCGGAGCGGGACTCGAACCCGAGAACGACGAACGACTCGGGGGTGCGTCGCTGTCCGATGTGGCCCGGGCGCGCATCGGCTGTTTTTCGCTCGCCTGGTAGAGGTTGTGATCGACCTCCACGCCACGTCGGTCCAAAGGGCCATCAGAGCGGACCAAGCCGGCGGCAGCCAGTCCTTCCAGTTCCGTCCGCAATTGCTCCAGCGTTTCAATCGGAGCCATCCGACTGGCCCGAGTCCGCAATTCGCCAACCGCCTGCTGACCGCGTAACAACAATTCGGTCAGGATCGCGAGTTGAGGTTCTGTGACGGTGAAGCGTTTCCGCATGTAATGCCGAAACCGCGGCGTCCGCCCCGATTCGGTGTAGACCATCGCAATGAGCCCCAGCTCACGCAATTCTTCCAGCACGGCCTCGACGCGGTCTTCGTCGTAGTTGGCGACGGGATCGCGGTTGCTTTTCTGATTACAGCCGGTCGTCACCGACTTCAGCGTCAGGGGATAAACTTCAGGGGTCGTGATCCCCTTCTCGACCAGCACTCCCAGGACGCGCCGCTGCGCACGAGACAACTCGGTAATCGGCGGCAACGAGGAATCTTCAGTATCTGACATGAATCGCTAATCCTCTGGCAATCACTCGCAAACACAGTTCAAGCAAGACCTGAGTGAGTCTTATCAATACGTACGAGACTCGGCAACCCAAATCTGGACTTGAGCCGTGAGACAAGTGACTTGCCACCCGAGAGTCGTCCAATGAAGATCGCAAAAATCAAGAACCAGGTGAGCCGGGCGGCGTAATCCCCCCGATTCTTCGTCGTAGGATGGGCACTCTTGCCCGTCTCTTTTGATATTGCGAGTTTGATTGCTAGACGAAAGTCGCGGATTACCGCGAAGACGGGCAGGAGTGCCCATCCTACAGGCCGCAGAATCCCGGGGCTTACGCCGCCGGGCTCACCAGCTTGATTATTTCTGCACCCTACTTAGCGGGTTTGTTTTGTTGGCATGGTCAAAAGATCCGTATTATAGAAAGGATCTCGTCTCTTTTTTCATTCTGGAAAGCTCCGCCATGCTCTACAAATTCCCTCCGCCCGAATGGTTCGAGGACGGTACCACGTCCCGGCTCGTTCTGATCATCGCTTTCTGGGCCCTCATCATTGGCATCCCGGCTGGCTTATTGGGCTTGAGGATTGTCAAGCTACAATCGCGAGTCATCTGGGTCGTGGCAGAGACGTTGTGGATCATTGCATCGATCATATTGGCAGTGAGATCCGACGATTTCCTTGGCATGACATTTCTGCTCGTTCTACTGTTCGTACCGTTTCATGTCGGAGTTGCGGTGATCAATGCCGTGGTAAACGGCTTTAGTTCTCCCGCGGACTTTTTTGGACATCCCTGGTTGGAATGGGGCTGCGCAACGCTCGTGGCATTTATCTCAGTGAACTTTGCGCTGCTCCCATACTATTCGACACCTCGTGAGAGTGGTCGGCGCAGTCAGTGTAAAAACAACCTGAAGCAAATCGGCCTCGCCCTGCACAATTACCTTGATGAGTTCACCAAGTTTCCTGATATACAGATCCGTAGTGAGGATTCGGAACCCATGAGCTGGCGAGTTGGAATGTTGCCGTATCTTGATCGGAAGGCTGACTTCGCGAATTATGTTCCGACAGCGACCTGGGATTCCGACGACAACTTCCTGATCTCCAAAGCTGAGGTCGGCCAGTATCTCTGCCCTTCCGTGCCGGTCACTAATCAGAAAGACCGTGCCGGACGATGGTATTCGGCATATGCCACGTTGGTCGGCCCCCAGACGGCATTTGCTGCTGGAAAAGGACGAGCAATTCCAGAGTTTACTGACGGGACATCGAACACTGTGCTCGTCGTTGAAGCCTGCGGCCAGCAGATTGTGTGGACCGAGCCTCGTGATATCGAATTGACGGACAAGAACCTGGGAATCAATCAGCCGGGAAACAAGGCCGGGCAATCCAATGGCAGCTGGTCCTCTTTTCATCGAGATGGGGCACATACCCTGATGGGCGACGGAGCGGTCCGTTTCCTAAGCGCGACCACCGATCCGCGAGTGCTTCGGGCGATCACGACGGCGAATGGAGGGGAAGAAGTCGGCAACTATTGAGAGACCGAGAGCGAAGTCTGCCGCCCGAATTGTGCTGTCAGCATTGATGGACAACTTGCTATCGTAGAACGCTCTCATCTGTTCGATTCTTTCATCCG
>JAQGHS010000860.1 GCA_028291605.1 Planctomycetaceae bacterium
CTGGTGTTTTTGACTGGCTGTAGCCCGACTCGCTGAGTCGGATAGTGATAAACAAGTCTTGGCGACTGGTGTTTCGAATGAGCGTGCCTGACCACGAAGAGTCCGGCTACGACAGACTTTACCCGATAAAGAGTCCTGCGACTCTCCTATAGCATCGTACTGCGAGCAAGTGGCGTCAAGAAAAATCGCCCAAAGTGGCATTAGTCCGAAGTCGAAAATTGAACCTGTCCAGCCTGAAATGCCTCCTCGGCAATTCCGTCGCGTGGTGCCAGTGACGCGGATGGCAGCGGTCCTGAGGAATGAATTGGGGGACCCACGGGTACAGGATGCCACGATTTGCTCCAATTGAGCGTAGAATTTGCCCAGTCGGATTTGCGGGCGGGCTTATTTTGTGAGCGGAATGGCGCTAGCCACCGGTTCTTCCGGGGAAATCGACGCGCAGAACCGGCGGCTAGCGCCGTGCCGCTCACGAATCCGACCTTTGAGACGGAAAGTCACAAAATTTGCGTCGGGGCGCTCGTGCAAATTGAACACGCATTCCCGAGCGGGTAATTTAAGGAGACGAAGTCGACGCAAGCCGCTTGCCAGAATCAGGGTGGATGCCCGTCTCAAAGCTATGGAAAGGCTGTCTTAATGGCAATCGATCGAACCCAGTACCGACGCTCGGCTACCCCCGATTTTCTCAAAGCTCTGCGTGTTGACGTTCAGGACCTGTTGCACTGCCACGGTTCGTCGCTGTCTCAGACAGGGCGGCCGTTTCTCTCGGCGGTGGACCCCAAGTTGGTGGTTGATCTGCCGGGGCATACCATCCAGGCCATGGTGAGGACCGGCAGCGAGCCGGCGCTCGTCACCTTCATGTGGGACGAAGAGCCCGGTGAGGGCGAGCCGATGACAGACATTGTCTGTTCTTGTCCGACGAGCCTGGGATTCGACTTGTGCAAGCATACCTGGGCCGTGACATCGGTCCTGTTCCAACAGCTTTCCCAAGAGAATTCCCAATTAACGCGGATGATGAAGGGTGGAGCCGAGCACGCCTGGAAGAATCTCCTGAATCCGCTGGATCAGTTTCTGCAGCGGACGCGGGTGCCAGAACACAACGGCATCGAAACTCCTGACGAAGCGAACGTGGTGCGGCGCCTGGTTTACAAGTTCGAGGTCGAACGCGGCAATCATCTGGTGATTAATCCCTACGAACAGTTCGTATTGAAGAATGGAAGCTGGGGCAAAGGCAAAAAGATGATCTGGTCGCGCCTGGCCGGAGAATCGATCAACGAATTGGCTCCGATCGATCGCGAAGTCTGTGCTCTGGCCCAGAAGACGTTCGGAATTGGCCGCGACTATCGTTCTTATGTGTACGGCGGCTATGGCGGCGGTTCACCCGATGTCTGGCAGCTGTTGACGATTCTGACCGGCCATCCGTTGGTGTTTCATGCCGCCGAACTGAATACGCCATTGAAGATTCTCCGCGGTGAGATGGAACTCGTCCTGACACCCGATGCCAACAAACAATTCATCATCCGCCCACGAATTGGGGGGCGCATGTTGTCGGACTGTGCCGCTTATGAAGCGGACCCCAATCACGGCATCATCGCGATGAACTGGGAGCAGAACGAGTTGCTCTTTTGGGAAGCGCCTGAAGCCTCGGTCCGGTTGATCGATCAATTGCAGCGGCAGCCGATTCCCATTCCCCACAAGGCAGTCCCCGAAATGTTGGGGCGGCTGACCGAGCTCGAACGCAGCTTTACAGTGGTTTACCCTAAAGAAATCGAGGGGCGAACCATCGTCGGGGATTCGAATATTCATATCCGGCTGGTGCCGCGCGTGGCGGATGGAGGGCTGGCGGTTGAGTTATGGGCGCGGCCCGTGACAGGTGGCACGTACTTTGAACCCGGTGTCGGTGCGACGACGATTGCCCGGTACAACGACGACGAACGTGAGGCGGTCGAACGCGATCTGGTCGCCGAACAAACGCATGCGAATGAGTGTCAGCAGGCCCTGCAGCTCGATCGATTTTATTCGCATCGACCGTGGCGCTGGATGGTCGACGCGGGAGACGCGACGCTCGATTTTCTGGCCCAGATCCAAGCACATCAGGCTGGCCCGTGGACCGTGGAATGGAGCAATTCCAACATCCCGCGTCCCGAAGTCGTGGGTGAGATCACGCCGGGCAATTTGCAACTCGAGATCGGCAATGACCACGACTGGTTCGGGGTCGAGGGGACGATTGACATCGGCGGCATGAAGGTCCCGCTGATGGCGGTGCTCGATGCGCTGCGAGGGAAATCCCGCTATGTGCAGTTGAAGGGTGGCAAATGGGCAATGATCGCGGCTGAGTTCCGTGACCGTCTGGCGGCCCTGGATGATTTGCTGCACCGTAATCAGTCCAAGATGAATCTGGATATTACCGCTGCCCCAATGCTGGAAGATCTGTTTAAAGACCAGCAGATCACCATCAAGGCGGTGACCGAATGGCGCCAGGCTCTGCAGAAGTTGGAGCTCGCTCGGAATCACCATCCCGAGGTGCCGGCTGACCTGAAGGCCGAACTGCGTGACTATCAGGTCGATGGCTTTCGCTGGCTCAGTCGCCTGGCGGCGTGGGGAGTGGGTGGTTGCCTCGCGGACGATATGGGACTGGGCAAAACAGTCCAGGCGCTGGCGGTCCTCATCGAACGGCAAAAGGTGGGGCCGACGCTGGTGGTGGCACCGGTGTCAGTCGGTTTCAACTGGGTGAACGAGACGACCCGATTCGCCCCGACATTGCGACCGCACTTGTATCGCGATACCGAACGCGGCGAATTCCTCGAATCCGTAGGCCCCGGCGATCTGGTTGTTGCCAGCTATGGCTTGCTCCTGCGTGATGCGGAATACTTCACCAAAGTTCGCTGGGGGACGCTGGTTCTCGATGAGGCGCAATTCATCAAGAACAGCCGCACGAAATCGGCCCAGGCAGTGCGTGAGATCAACGCCGAATGGCGGCTGACGCTGACGGGTACGCCCGTGGAAAATCAACTGGGAGACCTCTGGAGCTTATTCCGGGCGACGTCCCCTGGCTTGTTCGGCAGTTGGGAACGCTTCCGCGAACGCTACGCCGATCCGATCGAAAAGCAAAAGCTGCCCGAGCGTTCGCAGGCACTGGCACGTACGCTGCGGCCCTTTATCCTGCGACGGACGAAGGACGAGGTTCTGAAAGAGTTGCCGCCGCGGACGGAAATGATTCTCACTGCGGAGTTGTCGACCGCGGAACGCAAGCTTTACGAGGACGCGCGGCTATTTGCCCTGACACAGTTGGCGGGAATCGACACAGGTAAGAATGAATCGCGGTTCCAGGTGCTGGCCATGCTGACCCGGCTGCGTCAGTTGGCGTGCCATCCGCGACTGGTGGATGAGAAATGGAAGGGCTCGTCGGCGAAACTCGACGTTCTGCTGGAGACAGTCGACGAAATCCGGGAAGGCAAACACCGGGCCCTGATTTTCAGCCAGTTCACCTCGCACCTCGACATCATCCGCAAGGCGCTCGATGAGCGTAATATCAGCTACCTCTACTTGGATGGCCAGACCCCCGAAAAGCAACGTCGTGAGCGTGTGGAGTCTTTCCAGAACGGCCAGGGGGATTTTTTCTTGATCTCGCTGAAGGCCGGCGGAACGGGGCTCAATCTGACGGGGGCGGATTATGTCATCCATATGGATCCGTGGTGGAATCCGGCCGTCGAAGACCAGGCTACCGACCGCGCCCATCGCATCGGTCAGAACAAGCCGGTGATGGTCTATCGGCTGGTTGCTCAGGAGACGATCGAGGAAAAGATTCTCGCCCTGCACGAGAAAAAACGAAATCTGGTCGCCGGCATCATGGAAGGTTCGGACCAGGCCGGTAAACTGTCGACGGACGAATTGATCGACTTGATCAAGTCGAGTCACGCACCTGAAATGCCCGCAGAACAGACGAAGACGAGGGCCGCCAAGTCGCGGGCTAAGCCTAAGGCGAAGAAAGCTTGATCGTCGCAAACCTACGATTTAGGTGAGCCGGGTGCCGTAAGGCCCAGGACAATTTGGATTGTCGGTCGAATACGTTGTCCGGGGCCTCACGGCACCCGGCTCACCTGATTGTTCCTGGGGCTCTCGTTCACCCTTCACATTTCACATTTCACCATGCCCCACCCGCTCCTGGAAATCCCTGAACTCGTCAGCCTGACCGCGGGCCAGGGGCTGGTGCGGATTCCTCCTGAGCAAAACGTTCCGTTTACGCCGCGCGTGCGGGCCATCGTCGAGACCCCCGAATTCCAGCGGCTCTCGCACATCACCCAACTGGGACTGGTGGCTCGCGTTTATCCCGGTGCCCGGCATACGCGATTCGA
>JAQGHS010000188.1 GCA_028291605.1 Planctomycetaceae bacterium
CAGGAAAACACCCATGATTATGCACACCCCCGCAATTTCAAAAATGCTGCGGTTGCTGCAAAATGATCGTCCAGTTCAGGCAACGTGCAATCGACTCCGCATAATCGCGGACTCAGCATAAATTAACTTATACTGAGCTCTGCATAAGTTGATATAGAGCAATTTCAAGAGTCAAATCTCCAAGAAAGGAAGGTCATTGCTGCGTGATCTCGGCAGAGTTCACGCGTCAATGTCAGGGTTGGGAGGGAACTGATTGCGGCGACCAGCGCCCGGGCGACGGTGATCGGGCCGGCGTGGTCCGCGACGACCTTTGTCGCGCTGTTTTCCACCCCGTTCCGGTGTCGGTCGGATCTCGCCGGAGTGCGTACTCAGTCCGATCAGCACGACGGCAGCAATTCCAAAGATGATCCACGATCGGCAGACCGCGCCGATCAGGGCGGCGATCGCCAAGCAGCCTTGAACATAGCCCTGATTCAATTTCTGTCGGGCACTCATGGGGGCAAGCTCCTCGAGACGGAAATTCCACTGAAACGGGGGGCGGCGTGGAGCAGAGTTGGATCGGACACCGTCGAAAGATTGGGTTCCTGGGAATTTGCATGGTGTTTCCTTGCGTGCTGAGTAGAGGAGAGTGAGGGACCTCAGGCATCTGTGGCGAGGCGCAGGAGATCGTCTTCGGAGAGCTCGGCGTGTACCCGACGGATGTGATGAGCGGCAGAGACAGCCGGTGCACTTCGCGTCGGACGGTCAGAATCCATGCGTACGAGGCCGAAGCCGCGTTGCTGGATGGTGCGAAGTGATTCGCCCGTAAGGCGGGCCACTGCGGAGTCGAGGTGATATTGTCGCATGGTTTTCAAACAACCTTTCGGAAAGGACGTGCGTGCCCGGTTCCTGTTCCGTTCGTGGACAATGATGGGCACTGGAAAGTTGAAGGAGGATCGGAACTGCGATCCACCGTGTCAGGAGCGGCGGAAGGCCGCTTGCGCAGCGTGAAGCAGTTCGGTTGGTAATTCACACAGCCGAGGAACGGCGAGTTGCCGGGCTGTGAGGGGGACATGAACTTCAGTGGTCAGAGTTTCGAGAGCAGCCGGCGGTAAGACGTCGACCCTGACAAACTGCACCTGCAGCGTACTGCTGTGAATGGCTGCCAGTTGATCATCGCGATAAGTCAGGACAATCAACGCGCGTTTGTGACGTGGCTGGTCTCCCCGAGGCGGAGTCCGTCGGGATCTCGGCTGATGATAGCGCGTCATAGCACACTGTCTGGTCTTTCTGCTGAAGTGAGGGGAGGGGGAAGTAACACATGTTGGGTCAGCCAATCGCGTTCGGCCTGTAAGGCGGCACTCCGCTGCGGAAACGGGCCGAGAACCGGTCCCGACTGCGGCGCCAGATCGGCCCACCAGTTCCCTTCTGTGTCGGGTTCCACCTGACTGGCTCGGCTGATCTCCACGGTGCCTAACGCCTGAACCGAAATCGCCTCGTCATAGAGGGCGCGGACGAGGCCCGAGGTGGCGATAAACAGTTCCATCATGGTGCAGTCTCCCCGCTCCGTGCTGGCCGGATGAGATTGCGCCGCGGGCGGTCCACCAGTAAACCATCCAGTGTGCCCTGCACGGCTGACAGCTGCCGGGCCAGTTGCTGCCGGGAAGACTGGTCATTACGCAGGGCTTGAGGCGCGACACCCTGCAGTAGCTGCTGGGCCTGATCGACCAGCCGTTCCAAATCGGGGTCCGAACGGACCGACAGCGTCCGGAAGCGCTCAAAGAACTCATGCAGGTTCGTGACGGCCGTGTCACGGAACACTTTCGGCTTGCCGTCACTACTGCCGGAGATCCGTTCGGCCAGGTGGGAGATCAGCTTGGCCAGCTCGCCCGTGAAGGCTTCTTCCGCCAGCCGCACCGCCTCTTCGAACCGCGCCACCACCCGGGCCTGCTCCTGCTCGTAGAGCTCAGGACTGATCTGCCGCAGATATTCCGGCGGCTCCACGGACGGAAAATCCCACTCCACGGAGAACAATCCCAGTAACGAGTTGGGATAGTCGCTGGCGTTGTACAACGTTCCCAGTCGGCGACGGGCGGCCGACTGCAGTTCGCCGTACTGGCCATCGAGCTCGGTGACCGCTTCGGCCAACTGGTTGCGATACATCGCCAGTTGGTCGGTGAATGCGGTGAGCTGATCCTGACGAACCAGCCGGATCCCCGGTTCCGGATAGGGCAAACTCATGTTCTTGAAATAGGACTGGATCTGTCCGCGGACGGCGGTGACCTGTTTAAAAGCGTGATGGCTGGTGTCGAGCAGCTTTTTGCCTGCCGACAGAAAGCTGTCCTGGGCGCCGAATGTCTCTGCGGCCTGGGCCTTTTGCTCGGCGGTCAGTGTCTTGCGGACGCCCAACCAGGTAAATGCGAGTCGTACCGCAGCCATGCGTTGCTGCAAGCGTTGGCTCGCACGTGTGGACGTGACGGACGTGGGTGGTTCTAAAACGGTGCTCATCGAGGGTGTTCCTTGATAGTGGTTGACAGCGGACAAGGGATTGAACTTGGTCAGCGACAGTGTTTAGCGGGGCATGCCACTCAGGATTTCTTCCGGCGCGGCGAAGCCGGAATACTCCGGATGCGGGACGATGATCGTGGTCGAGGGTTTGCCGGTGAACAGCAGGGCCAAGGGGACCAGCGTTGGGGGACCGTCAGGTTGGCGCTGGATAGCGCCGATCCCGGGGATCCTCAGTCCGCTGCCGAAGACGTGCCATTCCACGAGGCGACAGGTGCCGTCGCGGACAGCTCGGGATAAGCTCTCGAAGTGGTCTCGGTCAGAAGTGGAGAGGGCGATGGCGAAAACCTTTCGGAAAGGAACACCAGTGCCACGCTGGACTGCTTCTTGACGGTCCAGCGTGGCACGGTAAATGACAGTGAAGGACGAGGGGGACGATTTAGTTCGTCGACGCATCCCGTTGGACACGCCGGCGACCGGTGGCACTGGGGCTCCGGGAATACAAGCCCGCTCGATCGGCGCTCAGGCAGCGTCCGTTGGCCCAGGTCCGCAACCGCTCCACCGCTTCGGCTGCGGTCACGGCGATGGGGACTATCTGCTGGGCTGCCTGCAGCAGGGGCACATCCAATAAGGCGGACAAGCGGCAACAGGCCCGGATCTCGGCTCCGGTCCATTGCTCATCGGGTGGCAGTCGCTGCTCCAGGCTGAGCTCGAACTGCGTGGCATACATCTCCCAGATCTGCCGCTTCTGGCCGGCGGAAGGCAAATCCAGGAAAAACAATCCATCAAAACGCTCGGCCCGCGTAAATTCCGGAGGCAGCCGGGAGACATCATTCGCCGTGCAGACCACGAACACGTCTGAGGTATGGTCATTCAGCCAGCTCAAGAGGCTGCCAAACATGCGGGACGAGACGCCGCTATCGTTCTGCCCTGCGCTGCCGATCCCGGACAGGGCTTTCTCCACTTCATCGATCATCAGGATGCACGGTGCCATGGCATCGACAATCCGCAAGGCTTGACGTGTCCGCTCTTCCGTTTGGCCGACTAAAGAACCCATCAAAGCACCGACATCGAGAATCAACGTTGGTCGGCCGGTTTCATTGCCGAGCCCCTTGCAGAACGCGCTCTTGCCACTCCCCGGTAAGCCCAACAGCAAGATTCCCTTGGGCTTCAAACCCGGTCGCTGGCGGCGGCTCGACCGCAGAGACCGCAAGCAAAACGCTTTCAAGGACTCCAAGCCACCCAGTCCGGCAAACATTTCCGCGCCCCGATACAACGAGAGCAGACCGCTCTTCAGCAGGGACTGTGTTTTCAGTTCCCACAAGACGGAGGGTTCCAGCCGGCCATGCCGTACCAAACTCAAACTGAAAGCGCCCTCGGCTTCGTACCGGGTCAGTCCCTGTGCGGCGTCGAGAACTTGTTCCAGCTCAGTCTCGGTCGGCAGTTCATCTTGGTTCGCGATGCCTGAGGCGATCGCTTGGAGCTGGTGCCGATCGGGCAAGTCATGGGGTACGACGACAAACAACCGTTCCAACTCGACGGGCAGTTGGATCACGGGGGCCAGGATCACCACGAAGGTGCGGTGAACCTTCCCTTGGGCCAGTTGATGTTCGAGGGCCTGGATGACTTCGGCACTCCCAAGAAACCGATGAAAGTGACGCAGGACCAGCAGGGATGCACCGTCAGCGGTCGCCAATCCTGCCAGCGCCCGGATTGCGGCCAGGGGATCGGCACCCGACGCGGCACTGGGTGCGCACTCTCCCGGTATGCCGAGCGACAGCCCCCGATCGAGATCCCAGCCTGCCAATCGCCAGTTTCGCTGGCGACAGAGTTCGCCGATTTCCCGGAGGGCTTCATCCGCCTCGAACGTGTGGACGTAGAGGCCGCTGAAAGCGGCACAGATATATTCAGCTAACGTGGTTGCCAGGCTCATTGAAAAACTTTCTGTGAGAGTGAGGTCAAAGAATGAAAAAACCACTCGTGGAGAGTGGCGAAACGACAAACAGGGGAAGTTGGCTGTGGAAACATCAGGTGATACTGCTGCCTGAGCGGTCACCGACGGCCACCGCGATCTCCCGCAGCCAGGAGATCAGTTCGCCAGCGGGATCCCGCTGGCGGAGCATGCCGAGGGTCATGGCATTCACCGCTTGCGTGTTGAGCCAGCGTTTGCAACGCGCTGCCAAACGTCGGCGAGCTCGCGGCGTCAGCTCGTCCCAAGGTAAAGTTTGCGGCTGCCGCTGGTACCAGTCCCGGGCGACCGCGAGTGCAATCGAGTCCGTATCATTCACCACGACCATGCCTCCGCCGGCATTCACGATCGCTGCAGTGTGGAGATAGTTTTCGAGGGCACGCTTGCTGAGTAACAGGGCACGGCAATCGTCCCGAGCATTGATGCGGTCCACCGCTGCCTGTCTGACCGCCGTCTCGGGTTCGATCTCGCGATCGTACAAATGAAACTCTGGCAGGCATAGAGGAGCAAATCGACTGGGCCAGGCCAGCACGCTGCCACCGCCGAAGGGAACGAACACGACGCAGCCAGCAAGTTCCCATGCCGCGAGATCGGGAATTGAGGCATCTGCGAGATGGAGTTTGGCAGTCAGACGTCGCAGAAACTCCACATCGTGAA
>JAQGHS010000914.1 GCA_028291605.1 Planctomycetaceae bacterium
AATTCGATCGGCCCGAGTTCCTCGCGAACTTGTGCCATCATACGATCGACGTCCGATTCCGAGGCAACATCCGCCTGCACGATCATCCCCTGGCCGCCAGCGGCTTCGATCAGCTTTAACGTATCACGTGCGGCGTTCGCGTTGCGTTCATAGTTGATCGCCACGCGAGCTCCTTCGCGGGCCAACATGACGGAGATGGCCTTCCCAATTCCCCGGGCACCACCGGTGACGACTGCAGTGCGACCTTCGAAGATTTTTGCAGACATTGTTGTGACCTCAATACTGATGGAAATCTTGTTGTTCGATTGACTCACCTATAAAACTAAAGACTAGGTGAGCCGGGCGGCGTAAGCCCCCGGATTCTCGGGGTAATTTCTGAAACACAGAGGCACAGAAAAAACAGAGATCCGACAATTCCTCAGTTTTCTCTGTGCCTCTGTGTTTCCAAATCTGTATCAAAAAAGAATCCGGGGGCTCACGCCGCCCGGCTCACCTACTCATTTTAATATGCACTTTTACCTAGTCTCAATAATGTCGTCCGCGTTCAGGCAGATCGCCCCTGCGATAATTCTCCCAGTAACTCCAACGCCGTCTCGACGATTGTCGGCCCCCATTCGGGGGTGAAGCCGGCCGGCAACATATAATTGCGGACGGAATCGATCACTTCCATCCCCCCTTCGGGGAATGCTTCGGGAGTCGGGAAATAACCCAGGCACCCATTCGAGTAACCCAGGAATATCGTATTGGCCAGCGGGGAATGCTGTTTCACTTGCAGACTGAGTTCGGCGAAGGCCTCGCCATTGACGGCGACGATTCCGATGTCGTTGATGCGCATCGCCCAGACATCGAGTTCCCGCGTCACAGGCTTCCCGGCAGCGGTAGTTTTCGCCACGAGATCCGCCCATTCATATAGCCGCTGTACGACATTCAGCGCCCCGTGCGAATCTCCGCGAGCGACCGCCGCATCGCGTGCCTGCCGTCGTTCGGCCAACTGCTTCTCCGCAAAATCGCGATCAGGAAGCGGCGCGAGCGGTAATGTGATCCGGCGGCTGGCGACTCCGAGAAACTCCACACAGTCAGCGGGTAAGGGCTCATAGTCCCAGACGGAGATCGCGGCAACAGATTGCACCACGCGCCGTGGCCCGCTGCGGTTGTGCGTGCGGATTGCAGCCCACGTTTTTAATGTCTCGCCGGCGAGCATCGTCCCCAGTCGTTCGGAGTCGTCAAATTGCTCGGGGCCACCTGTGCCGATGCCACAGACTGGATTCACATTTCCCGCCGCGCCCTGCAGAAACAGGCTCGGCGCATTCGTGGCCGATTCGATGATTTCTCGCGCGGGTCCGACAAAGTCCGGCGACAAGGCCGTCGTCTTCGGCCCGAGCACCACGGTATGGCATCCCACCGCGTAGACCGTCGCCAGGGTCTGCCCTTTGAGATCGTCCACGCGAATCACGCTGACTTCACGATCGACCGCCCCGTCGGGGTTTTCGCCAATCATGATGCCGCCGGCGGGGAGTTTTTCACGTCGATTGATGCCGATGGCGACAGATCCTTTGCCGGCCCCAATGCGCGCTGGTTGCAAACCGGCATTAGCCATGGCTGCCAAGCCGGTCAGCGATTCTTCCAGCACAGCGACATAGCGCTCTTGAATCTGCTGCTGCTCACCCGATTCGATCTTCCAGCCGGGCAACATGGCTCCCAGATGCGTGTGGCTGCAATTGATCAGCACGCTGGTACCCGGGATACCGAGCTTCTTGCCAATGCGTTCTCGCATGCGATCCACATGCGGGCTTTGGATGAAGACGATGTCGCAACCGATCAGGACCACCTTGGCTTGGCCGTCAGACAGGACTAACGCCGTGGCGGTCAACTCACGCTCGATCGATTCCGAGCAACCGGCTTGAACCGTGTAGCCCAACATCCGAATGCCGACCGGAGGAGTGATCGAGACACGTGACACTCCGGCCAGGAGACCGCGTCGTTCAGTGACAGGCGTGGTCATGTTTTATCCTTTCACGAAGGCTGCATGTGTTTCCTGGGAGGGGTGCAGAAATAACGATGCAGGTGAGCCCGGCGGCGTAAGCCCCGGGATTCTTTTTTGCACAGAATTACCAGCGACGAAGAATCCGGGGGCTTACGCCGCCCGGCTCACCTACTTATTCATAAATCAACCTTCAACGATTTAATTGACGCACCCTATGGCCTTGCCCCATCCTTCTCAGACGTTCGATCGTGCTGGCAGCTCAACGCCAACCCGCAGGCGATCAGCATGGTGAGTGACATCGCGAGCATCCCGCCGCCGAAACTTTTGGTGGCCGCCTTCACCTCACTGAGAATGATGGGAGCCACAAATCCACCGAGGTTGCCGATCGAGTTGATCAACGCAATCCCTCCGGCGGCAGCGGTCCCCGTCAGGAAGGCGTTGGGGAGCGACCAAAACGGACCAAACGAGCTATACATGCCAGCGGCGGCTACTGACAAGGCTGCCAGCACCAGCCAGCGATCGTCGAAATAGGCGCCGAGGGCCCATCCCACCGCAGCGATGAAGGACGGGATCGCAACATGCAAACGTCGCTCACCGGTGCGATCAGAATGCGCACTGCTCAGGATCATGCTGACAATCGAGATGAGATACGGGATCGCAGTCAGTAGTCCAATCACGGGTAGACTCTGATCCGGAAACTTCTCTTTCACAAACTGCGGGAGATAAATCACGAATCCCGTGACGGCCGCCGCCAGCATGAAGTAGAGAAGCGTGAGCAACCAGACGCGTCCGTTGGCCAGAGTCGTCTGTAACGTGAAACCGTGCTGTTGTTGACGCTGTTGCGCCTCGCGATTCATCTGCTCGCTCAGCCAGCTCCGTTCGTCGTCGGTCAGCCAGCCGGCGACCTCAGGACGGTCGGTCAGCCAGACCAGCACCACGAACCCCATGATGACGGTGGGCAAGCCCTCCAGTAAGAACATCCATTGCCAGCCTGCCATTCCCGCAACGCCGTCCAGGTAGTACATCAAGGCACCCGACAGCGGACCACCGATCAGTCCGGCACTGGCCGCAGCCGACATGAAGCACGCGGTTGCGCGAGCCCGCTCACCGGCCGGAATCCAATAGGTCAGGTAGAGAATCATGCCCGGGAAGAAACCGGACTCAGCCAGCCCCAACAGGAACCGTAAGGTGTAAAAGCTCCACTCATCGCGAATAAACATCATCGCGCACGAAATCAGCCCCCACCCGACGACGATTCCCGAGATCCACTGCCGGGCCCCGATCCGGTTCATGATCAGGTTGCTGGGCACCTGGAACACGAAATAGCCGATGAAGAAGATGCTCGCCCCCAGCCCGAAGACTTGTTCGCTGAGGTGCAGTTGATCGAGCATCTGCAGGCGCGCGAAGTTCACGTTCACGCGGTCGAGAATGTTGAGTATGAACAGCAGAAACATGAACGGGATCAGGCGCCAGATGACCTTGCGCAGAACCGTAGTTGCCAGTTGCTCGCCCACTTGAGGTGTACTCACGGTCGTGAGATCCTTCCGATCTTGTACCGCTGGTCGCTGATCCCTCGAGAGCCAAGCATGCCACTATCAGGAGGCTGGCGACTCGACCGCTATTGATCTGTGAACGCCGATCACTCACAAATACAGAAACATTGATGCTTCATGTGCTCTGAAAGTTCTAACGCCCGATAGAGTCATTTACAATGCACTCGATCTGATGATCAGAAGCGTCTGCCTGACCTGCAGCCTGACCTGCTCAATCTGCGACGATTTTGTAGGAGAATTGAGATTGCCGCTTGGGGTTGCTTCTATTGTAGCCGCGTTTCGCCAGAACGCGGGCGAGTGACTGGCGAGGCCCGCACTCTGGCGAGATGCGGCTACAGAATGGCCTGTTTCGCCTGCAGGATCGTGGCGGTAGTACTGATCCCCGGCAGGCGATCCATGATCGCGACTTCGCCGCAATGTTCGGCGCCCAGGATCTGCTTATCGCGATAGTCGGAACCGATGATGTAGACGGACGGTCGAATGATCGAAATGAGTCGTTCGGCGGTGTCGTCGTTGAAGATGAGCGACAGATCCGCATCCGCCATCCGATGAGCCACCGCGCAGCGAATCGAAGCAGGCTGCAGCGGTCGGCCGTGTCCCTTGTGCTTCACGATCCAGTCATCGGGATTGACTCCAATGATCAGCCGCTGACCTCGGTTGCGAGCTTCCCGCAGGAGTTCGAGATGCCCCGTGTGCAGCACGTCGAAGCAGCCGTTCGTGAACACGATACTCTCGCCCGCCCGCCGCCAGTCATCGGAAGTTGCCTGGAGTTCGGCATAGGTGAGTTCCTCCGGACGCCATCCCTTGCGGATCGCCTGCAGTCGGTCGTTTGACATCTTCGTCCCCTATGAGAGTTGGTCAAGCGACTGAAATTATAGGCAGGGAAAGAGTGGCTGGCTCAGGTAACCAAGTTTTTTCGTCTGGTTACTTGGCTTTAATCACTCGCAGGGGCATTCCCCAACAGGGCCTCGGGTGCGATTCCCGTAGCCGCCGTGAGGTTTGCGGCAGCCTGGGCCAGTTCGTTCTGCAGATCGAGGTAGACCCGTTGATTCTGGATCATGCTGGTGCGAGCCTGGACCACACGGATGACGTCGATATCCCCGGCTTTGAATTGCTCTTCGAGCCGCCGCAGTTCGGCCGGCAGACTGGTGTGCTGCGTTTCCCGCTCTTCGGCGACGGTCTGATACGCCAGTTCGTAGCGTTCCAAAGCGGCCTCGGCTTCGAGTCCTGCTCGGATCTGCAGTTGCTGCCACGTGGCGACCCGCTGATGTAATTCGCAATTCCGCTGATTTTCCAGCGGCACGCCATTGTTCACGACCGGCAGATCCATTTGAGCTCGGAAGCCCAGGAACGTCGTGCCGTCGACCGTCCGCTGATAGTAGGGGCCGATTTGCAGGTCCGGTGTGCGAGCGGCGGTGGCCAGGGATGAGCCCGCGCGGGCCATATCCACATCAGAGCGGGCGGCCAGCACATCGGGGCGAGCACTTGCAAATCCCACGACCAATCCTTTCGGATCGGTCCCTTGAGTATAGGCATCATTTGCCGTGACGAACGCCCCCAGCGTGTCGAGGTTCGCCGGTCGCCAGGCTAACTCGGACAACTTGCCGACCGGTTCTTCGGGGGACTTCGGTGGCAGATTGAGCTGCCGGCGGAGATCGCGCAGGGCGGTCTGATAATTGGCCTCGGCCAGTCGCATCTGCTGGCGCGTTGATCGGGCATCGATTCTCACAATCGCCACATCCGCGGCGGTCGCCTGTCCTGCCGCGAGCTGCTTTTCCAGTGTACCCAGCAACTGCTGATTATTGGCGTCACTCTCCCGGGCGAGATCACGTAGCCCCAGTTGATATAAGGCGCTAAAATAAAGCCGCTCAGTCTGAGCGACATTCAGCAATTCGGCCTGATGAATGTTCCAGCGAACGGTGTTGAGCGTCGCCGAAGCTCCCTCCTCGCGGTACTGCTGTTGATGGGCGAGTTGGATCGTCTGCATCAGCAGGACGTAGTGATAGGTCGTTCCTTGACCTCCCGTGGGCTGGTCTTGATAAGGGGTCGCCTGAACTTGCACAAACGGATTGAAGGGATAGGTCTGGGCGACACCCAGCGCCGCCGAGCCGACATATTCCGCCTGTCGCTGAGCGACCAGATCCGGATTTTGAGCGAGCGCCAAAGCAACGGCTGACGTCAGCGAAATCGCCGCAGGTCCTGTCGAGGGGGAGAGGCTGGGATCAACAGACGCCGCTTCAGCCCCATTTCCAGAGACCAGTCGCACCTCAGACTGATCAGAACTGGCAGCCGCCTGCTCGATCTTGTCGCCAGACGTGGCGGCCGTCAGGGAGCGGTCCGTGCGGGGGGAGACTTGCGACACGCCTAGTGGGTCGGGCGATGACACTGGAGCGCGAGCGGCCGCCCCAACGGCGGGAGCTCCACCGGCACGGCAGCCGAGAGTCAGCAGCATTCCGACTCCCACTAAGATCCAGCCGCTACGCATGGCCATCCTGGCTTCCCCGTAATAAATCCACCCGACTCGATGATCTGTCTACTACGTAGGAGCGCAGAAATAACTATCCAGGTGAGCCCGGCGGCGTAAGCCCCGGGATTCTTTTTCTGACATTGAAATTCAAGGGCCGACGAAGAATCCGGGGGCTTACGCCGCCCGGCTCACCTACTCATCCTATTGTGCACATTCACTGAGTAACGGGCGCGGAACGCTATTTCGTAAGTTGTGAACCGGTGAACCGAGGCGACTCAACAGTGTGTTCTGCCTGATGTGATCGGTGACAATGCCGATAATCCGTGATAGACAGATCCTAAGTTCAATCGGAATTAACCTTGCCGTGGCAATCACGAAGACCTTACCGACCCGGTAGAAGGCAGCACATGGCAAGCTCTAACGATTGCGTGAAGTCTGGCGGTGCCAGAATGTCGCGGGGATCGAATGCTTCGCGAGTGAAGGACCTCTTCGTAGGCGAGCGTCCGGCGTAAGCCGGATGGTTGTTCGCAAGTCGCAAGTTACACCACGCTCGCGCCCCCACGAGCGACCAGGTGAGCCGGGTGCCGAAATTTTTGTTGTGCCCGCGGGGTTCTCCTACGTCGCTAACAACCATCCGGCTTACGCCGGACGCTCGCCTGGGATCGCTCATCACTGCGTGATGCGCAGACGTGATTTCAAGTCGTTATAGTAATTCCTTGGAGTTGCCCAGAGGCCATTGGCGACGAGGATTCAGCGGAAGCTCTCATGACAGACGCGCGCGGCGAATTTGAACTGATTGAGTGGATCCGACAGCGGACCCCCGCGAACACTCAGGTGCCGATCGGGATCGGCGATGACGCCGCGCTGCTCAAGTTCAATCGCAACGGCGAATCGCTCGTCACGGTGGACATGTTGCTGGAAGGAGTCCATTTCACTCTGGACACCGCGACTCCCTTTCAAATCGGGTGGAAATCGCTGGGCGTTAACCTCAGCGATATCGCCGCGATGGGCGGTCGAGCTGTCGCGGCCGTCGTCAGCATCGCCCTGCCGAGAGGTCGTGCGTGGGAACTCGCGCAGGGGATTCAGGAGGGGATCGATGCCCTGGCTCGGCAGTTCAATGTCTGCATTGCCGGGGGCGATACCAATACCTGGGATGGGCCGCTTGTGATCAGTATCACCGCGCTGGGGGAACCTCTCGGACAGGGCCCGGTGCGCCGCGGTGGGGCCCGACTCGGCGATTGGATCCTGGTGACGGGCCACCTGGGAGGCAGCATCGCCGGCAAACATCTCAACTTCATCCCGCGACTTGAGGAGGCTCGCCTGCTGCAAGAGCAAGTCGAGCTGCACGCCATGATCGACATCAGCGACGGTCTGGCTGCCGATCTGCATCACATTCTGGACGAGAGCCGCGTCGGCGCGAAAATCATCGCCGCCCAAGTGCCGATCTCGTCGGCCGCACAAGCCACGACGGATGGCCGCACTCCCTTGGCCCATGCGTTAGGCGACGGCGAGGATTTTGAATTGCTGATGACCTTGTCCCCCGCGGACGCGCAATCGCTGCTGACAAATCCCATCTTCGGCACGCACCTCGCCCACATTGGCGAGATCGTCCCCGGACGGACCGCGGAGTTGATCGAACCCGACGGAAGCAGCACCCCGTTGTTAGCGACTGGCTGGCGGCATTCGTTTTAGATCGGAGAGGCGGCAGCCTCTCTGTAGCCTGACTCTCCGAGTCGGGACTCTTCGCTTCAAGCACCCGACTCAGAGAGTCAGGCTACAGCGTTCGGCTGGCGCCTCACGGCTCGGACGTCTGAAAAACCGGCAACACAATCTGCCAGCGAATGGCCGCCAGACGCAGAATCAGGATGGCTGCGACTCCCACCAGCATGCTGCCGGGTCGATGCGGCCAGACTGAATCAACCAGGAGATAAATCACCGCCCCGGTCGCGGCCGCGGTCGCATAGAGAAAGATGTGAGGCCGGAAAACCAGCGGGATTTCGCCGCTGAGGACGTCCCGCAGGATGCCACCCGCGACGCCGCTCGTCACGCCCAATACGACGCAGACTGAACCGGCATGCCCCAGCAGATGGGTCTTCGAGGTCCCCAGCATGGTGACGAATGCCAATCCAAACGCATCGGGGATCTGCACCAGTCGCTGCGGTGGGCGGTAAAACCGTGCGACGAAGAAAGACAGGCAGGCCGCGATGACACTCGAAATCAGGAACCGGGAATCGGTGATCCAGTAGACGGGAACATCGAGCAATAAATCCCGGATCGTGCCGCCCCCCATCGAGGTCACCAGGCCCAGCACGATCACGCCGAACAGATCGACACTCTTGCCGCGCGCCGCCCAGACGCCGGTCGCGGCGAAAAAGATGACGGCCAGATGTTCCAGAATGTAGCTCGTCGTCATTTCGGTCAATACGCAACTGGCTTGCTGGCGGGCCGAAGATTCGATTCGCCTGGCAAAACAGGGCGAGCGAAAACAGTCGGTCAGTGTAGTCACCGCGGTGACTGATCACCAGCACTGTCGACTGACTCGTGAGCGGCACGCCGCTAGCCGCCGGTTCTTCCAGGGAAGCTGAAGCACAAAACCGGTGGCTAGCGCCATTCCGCTCACGAAGAAGGTACCAAATGCCTCACGCTTCGGGAGTAAAGCCCAACACGATGTCGAAGTTGGCGGCGAGTTCTCCGATCTTGGATTCCTTGATGGGCGCGAAGTCGACCATGATCGCCGCGAGGGCCTTGGGGTCGCGGACGCTTTTCAAGACTCCATCCTTGGCGTTGCCCGGATGATCTTTGATGTAGCACTGCGTCGTGAATCGCTCTTGCTTGGGGACCTTCACCGCAAAATGAATGTGTGGAGTCCGGCCGGGGTAAGCGACCGGTTTGATGGTTCGAAAGACGTACTCGCCAGTCTTGCTGGTGAGGAACCGGCCGAACCCCTGGAAGTGCGAGTCCCGTTTTTCGCGGTTGCCCGACTTCGTATGCAGATAGGCTCCATGGTGATCGACCTGCCAGATTTCGACGACAGCGTTGCGAATGGGTTCACCGCGGGCATCCAGAATCCGCCCACTGAGATAAGTCACTTCGCCGACGGCCGAGTTCAGCGAGTCATTCACAATCAACAAATCATTGTCCGTATCGAGCGGCAACTTATCGGGATAGAAGGGCCCCTCCATCTGACGTGGTGTGCGGGTGAGTTCTTCCGCGAACGCCCCCGGAACGGACAATAGTGCCGCTCCCGTGGCCAGACCGGTCAGAAATCGTCGCCGTGTGCCGAAGATTTGGTTCGAGATCATCTCAGAATCCTTATTGCTTTTGATCGAAGATTGATAGGCGCGAGTGAATCAACCTATTGGTAACGCCACCCACACGACTACCGCCACCAAAATCGCTAACAAAACGCCACAACTTAAATCACAGATTGGCTCTCGCTAGGACCTATTCGTGTCATTTGTGTGATTCGTGGTTCTTCTGGTTAGAGATTTTTTACCACGAATGACACGAATAAGGACGGAGAAATCATGTGATAAGAGTTTTGTGAGGGGGTCTAAAATAATCGAGAGTCATCTCAGACTCTCGGGATCAAACAGACTCAACCTGGTGTGATGAAAAGCGGTGACAACCTGGAGTTTTTTGGTAGTCAGGTTGGTCGGAAATCTGTTTCACATTCCAGTCGCGATTTTGAATGAATACCCCAACGGGGTAATGCATCATAGCCCAGGGTTGCCCGCGCCTGCGGGCTACCCTGGGAGCGGCCCCCAAGAGGTCGTCCTACCCTGTAAGGGTTCATGCTCGCAATTCCCTGAAGACCGAAGAAGTAACCCTTTCAGGGTAAATGTCGATCTGGATTGATACCCAGGGTAGCCCGCGGGAGCGGGCAACCCTGGGCTAT
>JAQGHS010000917.1 GCA_028291605.1 Planctomycetaceae bacterium
TATCAGCGTCAAAACTGCTTGTCGAATCGCGGTCGGAAGAGTGTCCCAAACTGCAACCAGCCGAGTCAGTTCCGGACTGAGCGCGGGCACCTGTTTTTGCGGTTTCCTGTAAGCCAGCCTGTAAGACGCTTTCCGCAGAAGGCGCAATCGCTTTTCCAGTAAGCCGGTTGCGTCATTTGTCGATCGGTTTGCTAAATCGGCGTAGGTTTTAATCATACCACGAGTTCGAATCTCGTCCTCTCCGCTGACATAAGCTGAGATTTCCCAAGATGTTCGGGAGATCTCAGCTTTTTTTACGTCCATTCTTGGCGTCCGCCTTTCGTCCGTAGGATGGCCGCCCCGGCCGTCGTCTTTTTCTGGTACGCGCATGCTGAGCGGCCTGGCGCTAGCCACCGGTTCTTCGTACCGACGCCCCACCCGCAAGCACCGGCGGCCATCCTGCAGATCCCACCACGCGACTTCTTCGACTTCTTTGAATTCTTTGTCCTTACGTACACATCGCATTAACCGACCCGCCACCGTGACGCCGTGGAAGTCCTCGATAATCACACGCGATTTTTTTCGCGCATTCTTTGCATTCTTTGAATTCTTTGTTCTGACGTCCACTGCTCCGATTTCCGCCACATGTCCTAACTTCTGATTCATCAGCGAGATGGCTCCATTCGATCGGCCAAGATCCGTAGGACGGGCACTCCTGCCCGTCGGCTTTGGTGTGACGTTCTCCTGTCCGCGGTCTGTCACCCCATCACGCGAACTCTTTGACTTCTTTGATCTGACGTACAGTTGGATAGCCCAGATTCTTGAATCTGGGTGAGCGAAGCGAGCAAGAGGTTACAGCGTCCTCTGACGCTCGAAATTACATCAGCCTCCCGGTCGACGGACTACTTGTGTGGACGTCTCGAGTCGTTTCAAACCCCGCTCACATTCACGCGCACTCTTTGAATTCTTTGTTCTTATGTTCAGATTTCGATTCCGCTCGCGTGATCCAACCAAGCGACGTTGGAATGACCGGTCCACCGCGGATCGATCAATCCGAGGGTCGCTTCCCGAAAAAGGGTCAACCCACTCTCTTTTTAATTCATCCTGTTTTCACCCCCAAACTAAGTAACACGACAGAAACCCACGTTTCCGACTCGACAAGAACCCTCCGATTCCGCGTAACCCCAGAGCCACTAATACCGCGGAAACAACCTGAAACTCCCTGTGCGCCCTCGAACTGAGGCCACAGATTGTCGCTCTTGACCGGAACTGGCCGTCCCTATAAGTAGTGCCTCCTCAAAGTCGGCACGGCGATCCCAGTCACCAGGCAGAACATCTCACCAGGGAAGGTTGAGAAATGCGTCGTCAGCTCAATGCAATTCTGCTGCTGGTCTGCGGCATTTTCTTGCCCGGCTGCATGGGCGGATTTCCGGTCGCCGTCTCGTCAGCCAAACCGGCGAGCATTCCGAGTGTCGATCCCCGTTCGACCGAACTCAATTTCGACGACCCGGTCGAGTGCCAGCTGGTTCTCGGCGGTCTCGATCACGAATTTACGCGCCAGATGATCGCGGAGACTCCCCGCGGCTCACAGGTCCTCGTCAGCCAATTCAAACAATCCTACACCGGCACGCTCATCAAAGGGACGGCGGACGGAGTCGAGCTGGTGAACTGCATCTGCATAGAGCCCGTCCCCGGCGGCCCCAATGGCATGCAGCAATGCAAAACCAGCCATACCCCGATGCAGTCTTTCAAGAACTCGGAGATGACGGGCTTCACGGTCCTCTCACCGCCACCCCCCAACTATGTGGTCCCGGATATCGGCCAGGACTCCAGCGGAGCCACCGTCGTAGAAATCGTCTATCGAGACGGCATCCGCCAACGCTACGGGAAGTCACCCGTACCCGCCAAACCCGACGACAGAATCGATTCCGCCGCCCAGGAATAAATCCCGTCCGCCCAGGTCTCGTCCCGCTTTCCATGCCAGACGACACGCGCAGATCTGGTAGGATGAAATAACGGAGTTGGGTCAGGGGACGCCGTTCTTCAAAGATCTGCGTTTCCTTTTAGCCGACCTTGTGGCCGAAAGATCCCATTGGAGTTGTCACATGCCTTCAGTGCGCGCGGTGCAGTTGCCCAATCGATGCCTGGCGATGTGGCTGGCATGCTCCATCGTCTGGTTTGCTGTCTGCTCGCACGCCACCGCGGCGGACCCGCTGCCTACTATGCGTACCATTCGGGATGCTTGGGCCGGTCGCCAGGATCTGGTCAAATCCGTTCGTCTGGAATGGCGAACGGCACTGACATATACGAAGGGATCACTGCGCCCCGACTTACCCAAAGGAGACATACCGGCGACTGATGTCAGCTTTGGATTTGACAGTTCGGTTCTGTTGTCCGAGTCAATGATGCGATACTCAAGCCGTACTGTGCGCACTGCCGCCGATGGCACGGTGACTCCCATTGACTATGTCAGTGCTGCAGACGGCGCGCTTAGCGCCAATATGATGTCGTCCGAGGGTGGCCAGGCGAGTGCCACAATCTTTCCGGAAACGTTTAATACGGATCGGATATCGGGGCCCCTCTTCCCCGCCCTAATGTTTCTTCGGCCCGCCTCAAAAAAGTTTCCGCTCCTGGGTCAGCCGCTTGAGCCCGTTAAGATGGACACCCTGGAAGAGAACGTGCCTTGCGTGGTGATTGGCGACAACTCGAATCGATACTGGCTTGATCCCGCGCGGGGTTTCGTCGTCCTGCGTTGGGAATCATTTCATCCGAAGACCGGCTGGATCTCGTACCGCGCGGACATTTCCTACCAACCGGATCCCAAGCTGGGTTGGATTCCTAAAGCGTGGTCACTGAACACCTTTAGGGGGGATAACCCAGAACCCAAGACAACTCTGCGCATTGCTCGGTGACGAAGTGCGATACGGGTGCGCCTGCCACTAAGGAAGCGTTTCGGATTATGTTTCCGCCTGGGACTCGCGTCTACGATCAACGATCAGGCGAGAAATACATAATCCCTCCCAACGGGGCTCAACGTCCTGAATAACAACCCGTGAGCGATTTTCCAGCCGCACCGGACGCTAGCGCGTGCCGGCTGATTCGGTGATTGCCTCAGGTGTCGCAGTTGTGGCTAACTGGCTTTCCAATAGTGCATCATAGACGGGTGCGACATGCAGTTCGTCCGCTGTAATTGCGGCTGTGAAGCTGGCGACCATGAGCGGCAGGATCAACGCGTAATGTCCGGTCATCTCGATGATCAGGACGATTCCGGTGAGGGGGCAGCGGACCACACTGGCGAACACGGCCGCCATCCCGACGACGGCAAATGCGGTTGGTTCGGGGACTGCGGTGGGGAAGAGGTGCTGCGAAATCTCTCCTGTTAGTAGGCCTAATAGTCCGCCTAGTACCAGCAGTGGCGCAAAGATCCCTCCGGCTGTTCCGACGGCATAACTGCCGATTGACATCAGGAAACGCAGGACGAGCATTGCGGAGAGCCAGGCGATGGTGCCCTCGCCCGTTAATGCTCGGTTGCTCAGATCGATGCCGCCGCCGAGGAGTGGGGGATAGTACCAGCCCACCATCGCCAGGGTGCTGCCCGCGATGAGGACTTTAGTCAGGTTGGGTTGGAAAGATTGGAATGTCAGATGGCGCGTGGTGAAGACCAGCGAATGGTTGAAGAGCCAGGCCAGGCAGCCACAGAGAATTCCCAGTACGATGAAAAACGGCAGGCTCTCGAGTGGGGGGATCTGGTTGATTGTCGCTTGCAGGACTGGGGTTTGTCCCAAGATGCTTCGTGCTAATAGATCGGATGAGATGCACGAAATCATGGCGGCGAAGAAGGCGGACTCGGGCAGGTTGATGTGCAGCTCTTCGATCGAAAACAGGATGCCCGCCATGGGGGCGTTGAAGGCGGTGGCCAGACCGGCACTGGCTCCGGTCACGACCAGCGTTCGCCGATCGGCACTCTTGCCCAGATGGCTTTCGCCCCACATGGCTCCCAACGAGGCCCCCATCTGGATCGTCGGCCCTTCGCGACCCAGACACAGTCCCCCCGCGATAGCCAGCCACCCGCTGACGAATTTGACCGGGATCACCCGACGCCAGTTCAATCGACCCCGTTCGCTCAGCACCAGGCGCAAGTGCGGAATGCCGCTGCCCGAGGCTTCCGGGCAGATGGCCTTGATCAACCACAAAGACACCCCCACCACGAGGCAGGCCATCACCACCAGTGATGCGATTCCCAGTCCGCCGGCTGTCGCGGCCCAGGCCAGGAAGTGCGATCGCCATTCCTCACCTCGATCCAGGCAGACTCGAAACGCGACCGCTAACACGCCCGTTAGTAAACCGACGCATAGCGCATGCGGAAAGAGGCGGCGTCGTGCCTGGTTGAGCTTCTCACCCCGTTCGATGACCGAGGCCCC
Source organism: Planctomycetaceae bacterium (assembly GCA_028291605.1). Lineage (GTDB taxonomy): Bacteria > Planctomycetota > Planctomycetia > Planctomycetales > Planctomycetaceae > JAKFVC01. Next base: position 4,401 of record JAQGHS010000917.1, read on the forward strand.
GGCGTGGTGGCTGTCGTCGGGTGATGATGTTGCGGGTTCATGATCTTCCATCGTTGCGGGGGCCTTTGACCGCTGCGCGTGTTGAGTTAAACGGTGTGTCAGCCGCGGAGCATATCACGTGTGAAGTACGTCGCCAATGCCGCCAGATAGAAGGTCGCGTAGAGGCTGAATACAGTGAGCAACCACAGGCCCAGTCCGCGCCATTTGCGCGTGGCGACCAGATAGACGAGCGCCGCAATCGGCCACGAAAAAAAGTACAGTTCTTGCGCGATTCGCAGCATGGGGCGTCCACGAAGCCTGGAATCGAGCAGTGCCCAGTGCGTTGCCGCGGACGCATAGAGCACGGAGGATAGCAGCCATACCAGGTTGCTTTGGCTGCCAAAGGCTTGGGACATTCCCTGCAGGACCGTCAGAAGATAGATGGCGATCACGCAATCCCTGCGCAATCCCAGGCGAATTGCCACGATCTGCGGTGAGGTGGGGAGCTGAACGACCGGAGTTACCATGGATCAGGACGCCTGACGTTCAAGTGAGATCGCATTAGATCCGCGCGTGGCCAGCGAGGGTGTTATTTGAACCATGAATAGTACGAATGACACGAATTGTGAAGACGGAATTCTGTTCTATTGCATGCCGTTTTCAGGATTTCGATTCGTGTCATTTGTGTGATTCGTGGTTCACACTCTTTTGATCTGATGAACGCTGCCAGGCAATTACTCGCTTATCGTACCGCCGATTGAGGTCAGGACAAACGGAAATCGCGAAACGGCAGATGCGGATTATCGATCAGGATTCGACGCGGGATGCGGCAAGGCCATTGCGTGTTCGATCTTTCGGAATCGACAGCCAAATGTTAGATGTGGGATCTATCGCGATCGTGACACAGCTTCTACAGAGGGGTAGTTACCGATGTCCTCAACGTACCTGTTTGCCAGACGTAGTGCCGGTTACTGGTTGACGTTCGCTGCAATCGTCTGGGCGTCGGGCAGCAGTGGGGCGGGCGAGAAGCCGCCCAACATCATCATCGTGATCTCGGATGATGTGGGGTACGGTGACTTTGGTTGTTTGGGCAGTCCGATTGTGCGGACTCCGGCGACAGATGCGTTTGCCAGGCAGGCGGTGCGGTTTACTCAGTTTCATGTCAGTCCGACTTGTGCGCCCACCCGGTCGGCAATGATGACTGGGCGGCATGAGTTTAAGAATGGAGTGACGCATACAATTCTGGAACGCGAGCGACTGACACTCAAGGCGACGACGATTGCTCAGGTACTCAAGACGGCTCAATACACGACGGGGATCTTTGGGAAATGGCACCTGGGGGATGAGGCTGCGTATCGGCCTGAGCGGCGTGGGTTCGATGAGGTCTATATTCATGGTGGTGGAGGCATCGGGCAGACTTACCCGGGGAGTTGCGGGGATGCTCCGGGTAATACCAATCTCAATCCGGCTCTCTGGCATAACGGTCGGTTCGAAAAGACGCAGGGCTATTGCACGGACCTCTTTTTTGGACAGGCGATGCAATGGATCGATTCGCAACGGCAGCTCGAAAAGCCGTTCTTCGCGTATGTGTCGCTGAATGCGGCACACGATCCGCATGTTTTGCCGAAGGGCTACTATGAGCACTATCTCGGAAAGGTGCCGGATGAGACGGCGAAGTTTTACGGCATGATCGAGAACATCGATACCAACTTTGGCACCTTGCTGAAGAAACTGCAGGAGTGGGGAATCGAGCAGAATACGCTGGTGGTTTTCCTCACCGACAACGGCGGGACCGCGGGCGTGCCGATCTACAACGCCGGGATGCGCGGGACGAAGGGGACGCCGTATCAAGGGGGGACGCGGGTTCCTTCATTCTGGCGGTGGCCTGGGGGATTCTCGGGGGGCGTGGATTGTACTGCGTTGACGGCTCACATCGATATGTTTTCGACGCTGGCGGAAATCGCTGGGGCGAAACTGAGCGATGAAATTCAACAACAAGTTGAGGGGCGGAACCTGTTGCCGCTGTTAAAGAATCCGCAGTCCGAGTGGCCCGATCGCTTTCTCGTCACGCATCTGGGGCGTTGGCCGCATGGTCAGGTTGCTGAGGCGAAGTTTGCGAAATGTTCGATCCAGAATCGTCGCTTTACATTGGTCAACAATGCCGAGCTTTATGATCTGCAGAACGATCCTGGTGAATCGAAGAATGTGATTACCGAGCATTCTGACGTCGTGGCGCAATTGCGGGCCGAATACGATGTGTGGTGGGAGAGCGTGCAGCGGCTACTGGTCAATGAAGACGTTGTCGCCCCGAAGATCAATCCGTTTAAGGAACTCTATTGGAAACAGTTTGGCGGTGGGCCTGATGCGGAGTTGTTAAAGAAGATGGATCCTGCGTCGATTGTGCCACCGAAGGCCTCAAAGAAGGCCACGAAGTGAGTGAGGTTGGGCGTTGACGACAGTCCTCGTAGGATGGGCACTCTTGCCCGTCGCCTGAATTATTCTCATTTAGCGAAGATCGTTCTTATTAAAGGGACGGGCAAGAGTGCCCATCTTACGGGTGGTACCGGGTGACAATGTCCCCCGATTAGCATGGCGTCGCGGGTTTTCCCATTGCCGGAAAGGATGCCCACCCGATATGATATAAACAGGAATTGATATGATGTCGGCCGCTGGGGACGATTTGAGATGCTGAGTTCTGAGTCACGCGCACAAAACGCTGGGATTTCACGCCGGTCTGCGATGCAGTGGGCGTCCGCGGGGATGGGTAGCTCGGCGTTGTTGTCCGCCGACTGGTTGCGGGCCGCGGCGACATCGTCTCCGACGGGGACTCGCCGGGCGAAATCGGTGATTCTGATTTTCAACTGTGGTGCACCCAGTCACATCGACCTGTGGGACCCCAAGCCCCAGGCTCCTGACAATGTTCGCGGTCCGTATCGCCCGATCGAAACTAATGTGCCGGGGATTTATGTTTCTGAAATGTTGCCGCAGCTTGCCAGGCACGCGGACAAGCTGGCCATTGTGCGGAGCGTTCATCATCGCCACAGCAGTCACAATTCCGGAATGCATTGGTCGATTGTCGGGCGTCCGTACAAAATGGACAGCACGCTGATCAATCCGAGTCGCAGTGATATTCCCTCATTCGGAACGCTGACCGCCTGGCTGGCGCAGCGCGACGGTTATAGCAGCCAACTGCCGCCGTATGTCATTACGCCGGAACCCCATTGTGATAGCGTGAAATACATCACCCCCGGTCAATATGGCTCGTGCCTGGGTTCGAAATTCGATCCGTTGGTCTTGAATAATGATCCCAATGCGGACGGTTTCCGCGTTCCCGATATGGGATTAGTGGACGGAGTGAGCCTGGAACGTCAACAACTGCGGACCGACTTGTTGGGGCAACTAGATAGCCACGGTTGCCGGATCGAGACGGACGCAGCTCGCGACCACGACGTGGTGCAGGCCAAAGCGTTGTCGATGGCCAATTCCAGCGCGGTCAGCAAGGCGTTCGACTTATCACAAGAGCCGACGGCAGTCCGCGAACGTTATGGAAGGCATACGTGGGGGCAGTCCCATCTGCTCGCGCGGCGACTGGTGGAGGCGGGTATCCCCTTCGTCACGACGGTCAATGGTCGCAGTATTATCTGGGATACGCACAAGGACAATTTTAACCGGCTGGAGAAGAAGCTGGTTCCGCCCATGCAGCAGGGTTATACGGCATTGCTGGAAGACCTGTCGGAACGCGGCTTGCTGGATAGTACGCTGGTCGTCTGGATGGGCGACTTCGGCCGCACGCCGCTGATTAATAAAGACGCAGGCCGCGACCATTGGCCGTCGTGTTATACAATGGTGCTGGCGGGCGGAGGCATCCGCGGCGGGCAGGTCGTGGGTGAATCGGACAAGATCGGGGCCGTGCCGCGAACTCGGCCGATCTCGCCGGCCGACATCCACGCGACGGTCTTCACGGCCCTGGGCTACGACCCGCACGCGATTACGTTCCAGTCTGCGGATGGGCGGCCGATGTTGCTCTCGGAGGGGGAGGCGATTAAGGAATTGCTGTAGGTGAGTTCTATTTGCCTGCGGCCAAGGATGGCGTCGAACCATGCAGCGCCCGGTGGACGGCAGCCAGTTTGTCTTGCAGCGTATGGTAGGCGGGGGCGGCCGGGTCGGCACAGGGGGCGAAATGTAGATCGTACCGGGCGATGTGTTGCATCAGCGCCTGAGTCGAATTGACTTGCGGATGCAACGCGCTGCGGATCTGTTGCAGCCGCTCTGAAGAACTCGCCTGGACGATGCGGTACTGGAGAGTCTTCAGAAACTCGCGGCTGGCGTTGGCTCCAATGTCGTCGTGTTTCTTGAGCCGCAGCAGACTTCCCGCCGAGCTGCGAAGCTGACCGATTTCATGTTCGACGCGTTTGACCTGGGTGTCGACAGGTTGACCGTCTTGATCGAGCTGCTGCAGCTTCTTGACAGCCGCTTCCACTGCCTGGCGTGGTCCGTCGAGTTCCGCCCATTGGAGCTCTTCCGGCCACAGGATTTTCCCGGCGGAATCTTCAGTCCAGGCGAGACCCTCAGCGGTAAATCCATCGGCGTTTTTCAAGCGAACTGAAGCCAGCTCGTCGGCGGTGAGGTTGACCTTTTTGAAATCGATCTCCATCAGGTTCGAACCAAATTGCTTCAGCAGGTAATTCAGCGTGGCGCCGGAAGCGATATGTGCCGCATCCGGCAGATCGCGGAAGTGCCGTTCGTCGGTCTGAATGTGCTGCTCGGTGCGGGCGTGATGGAGGGCCTCACGGTCTGAGGCGACGATCTGGTGCCATTCCCGGTTGAATTTCAGCAGATCCTTGCGGTTTTGTAAGGCCAGGTTGATCGCACGTTGACGTTGAATCTCATTGGCCCAGGAATATCCGAAGTAGCTTCCGCCGTAATAGCTACTTCCATAGTACCCGTTATAGCCCGAATGATGGTGGTGATGATGAGAAGAGTACGACTGAGCGGACGCGGTCGAGGCCCACAGGGTGAGGATCAACGCCGCCGCCAGGACGGTGCGTGAGAAATGGTGGGGCATGACGGCTCCTTGGGTGGCTAAGGAGGGACGTGGGGCGTCATCCTGTTGACGGCGTCGGCAATCCGGCAGATCATGATGTTACCTGAGCAACTTAATCAGTACAGGCAAACTTCAGCCCCAAAATCATGTATTATTCGTCATCTAGTTTAATGTGAATGCATTCATGTAGTTATGGCGAGGCATTGATGAGGGTGGGATCCGCGGCGACAGCAAACTGTGGCCAGTTTGCGCCAGAATGAATCAAAGTGAATCCGGATGGACAGACGCGGACGGCAGATGTCCGCAGTTGAGTCGCATTACAAATGGCGCCGGAGTGAGCTGTTCGGTCTGAACGAGACACTTCAATTCGAACCGCCGTCGGAGTGACCGAGCTATCTCACGAGACCATTACCGCCGTTGAGATTCGAGTCCTCCATGGCGCGAATTGCTGGCAGGATGCTGAGGAATGCGTCCAGGAGCACTGGATCGAAGTGACTGCCGCGGCCGTTTTTGAGCGTGGCTTCGACCAGCTTCGCAGGGAGAGCAGGGCGGTAGATGCGATCGTGCGACAGCGCGTCAAAGACATCGATAATCGCGACGATCCGTGCGGCCTCGGGAATGGCGTGGCCCGCCAGGCCGTGCGGGTAGCCGCTGCCGTCCCAGTGTTCGTGATGATGCAGGGCGATTTCGTGTGCCATCTGCAACATGGGCAACGAGGAATCAGACAACATGTGGGCCCCCAGGATGGCGTGTGCCTGCATCTGGGATATTTCCTGGGCGTCCAATTTGCCCGGCTTCCTGAGAATGGCGTCGGGAATTCCAATCTTGCCGATATCGTGCAACGGGGCGGCTAAACGAATCAGTTTCGCGTTCTCGGGACTCCAGCCCGCTCGCAATGCGAGGATCTCACTGTATTCGCCGGTGCGTCGCACGTGGTCGCCAGTCTCTTCATCTCGATAGAGCGACGCGCGAATCAACCGGTGAATCGTTTCGTCGTGTGCCGAAACGATCTCGGCAGTTTGAATACGCACTCTTTCAGCCAGAGCCTCTGTATACATGCGATTCGTAATCACAATCTGACGATGTTCCAGCGCCTTGCGGATCTGAGAAATGAGTTCTGCCTTCTCGGTGGGCTTCTGCAAGTACCCGTGGGCTCCCGAGGTGAGTGCATCGATCGCGACCGCAGTGTCCCCCTCACCCGTCAGCATGACGACCGCGACATCGGGATATTCCTGCTTGATCTGTTTCAACAACTCAATTCCGGAGCAGCCGGGCATGCGGATATCTAAAGTGATCAGATCAAATTCACCCTGGTGCAATTGAGACCAGGCGTCCTGTGCGTTCGCGGCCCGATCACACAAATAGCCCGCATCGGTCAACCAGCGGGAGAGGAGATTACGAACATGTGCATCATCATCCACCGCCAGCAATCGTGCCTGGCGCTGTTCAATCACGGTATTCATAATGTCTCCGCTGTGACAAATTGGTTGTCGAGAGTCGCACGTATCGTACGCAGCAATGTATCCGGGTCGAAGGGTTTTTGGACGACACTGAGTTCCCGATCCATTAAGAACTGCAGTTGTCCCGATTCCGGGTCGTAGCCTGTGCAAAACACGATTGGCAGCGATGGCTTCTGAGCCCTGAGCATTTCTGAGAGGCCATGACCGGACAGTCGCGGCATGACGGCATCGATTAAGGCCAGCGAGATCTCGCCCTCATGCCGCGTGAAGACGTCGAGGGCCTCGATTCCGTCCGCCGCGGTCAATACGGTATAGCCGGCTCTGGTCAGAATTCGCACGGTCAGATTGCGAACCATGGTTTCATCCTCTGCGACCAGTATTGTTTCGAGACCTCCCGGAGAATTGGGATGCTCGAAGCCCTTGGCGTCAGGGACTGCACCTTCCAGAATGGGGAGCAGGATATTGAATGTCGTACCCACCTCTGGCTCGCTATAAACGTTGATGCAGCCGTCGTGTTGCTGAACGATGCCATAGACCATCGACAGTCCCAGCCCGGTACCCAAGCCAACTTCCTTCGTCGTGAAGAAGGGTTCAAAGATTCGCTGCATGACCTCCGGTGACATGCCGCATCCGTTGTCGGTGACCGAGAAGTGCATGTACGGGCCGGTTTTCTTGAGCGCATGCAGTTCGCAATACTTTTCGTTCAGATTGCGGCGCTTGGCGGTCAGAGTCAACTGGCCGCCGGAGGGCATCGCGTCGCGGGCGTTGATACACAGGTTGAGCAACATCTGCTGTAACTGGACAGGATCGGCGGAGATTCTTCCCAAGTCGCCCGCGATGTGCGTGATGACTTCAATCTGCGCACCAATCAGCGGACGCAACATACTGATCAAATCCTTGACGACTTTCTCTGGCAGGAGCTCTCTTCGATTGAGCGCCTGGTGTCTGCTGAATCCCAGCAATTGCTGCGTCAATGCGGCCGCCCGGTCGGCGGCATTCAAGACCTGCTGCAGATCCTGATAACGCTGCTCTGCTGTCGGCAGATCTTCCATGGCGTAATTTGTATATCCGCGGATGGCCTGCAATAAATTGTTGAATTCATGCGCAATTCCGCCGGCCAGGGAGCCGATTGCCTCGAGCTTGTGCGATTGGCGCAGTTGCTCGTCGCGCTGGGCGAGTTCCCCCTCAATTTGTTTGCGGGCGGTGATGTCGGTGAGGCCACCTGCGCAGCGGTAAGGTGTGCCGTTCGCGTCCAGGATGCAGTTGCCGCGCGCTTCGACCCAGCAGTACTCTCCGGATTTCATCCGTAATCGGAATTCCTGGTGGAAGGGCCGGCCTTCGTCTCGGGTGGCCTGGATTTCACGCAGAACTCGGGTGCAATCATCCGGGTGCAATCGGGATGTTCCAGCATGCAGAGTTTCATCCAGTTCGCCGGGCTGCAACCCGAGGATTTCATTCACGCGTGTGGACCAATAGACGCGGTTGGTCAGCAGGTCCCAGTCGCAAATGCCGATGCGAGACCCTTGCAAGGAAAGCTCGAATCGCTCCTCACTGAGTCGGAGCGATTCCGTCCGCTGCAAGACTTGCTCTTCGATCTGGGAATTAATCAATTCGAATTGCACCTGGCGCTCAGCAGCAATCTTTAGTTCGGCGATGCTCTGGCGGCAGAAGATCAGCAAGAAGGCATCTTCAATCACGACCCACGTGGCGTGTTCCACGAAGCGCCAGGGATCTGCGACCGGCGTGCCATAGACCGATAGAGGCCACCAGATGCCGCCGATCAAGTGCCCCAAGGTGACGACTGTCGACGAGAGTAATATCACTCTCCAGTCGCGGTAGAATGCCAGCAGGGCGAGCGATGCGAACACGTGAAAGTGACTCTCGATGCGTCCGTCAGTCAGATGAATCAATAGTGCCGACGAGAGGCCTTGCGCCACGGCAATGACGAGCCGCGTGATGCGTTGGCCGGGTCGACGAATCGCGAGCAGGCAGGGCAGGCTAATGATGGCTCCGCCCCAGACAATTGCCTCCCACGTATGCGGATGTACGAAACTATGAACCCCCACCCAGGTGCGCGGCGACATCCAGATGCTGATCGCGATTTCCGCAATCCACTGAACCACTAAGACGGAAATAAACAGCTTGTCAGTGCTCGACCAGACGTTCTTGATTTGACGTGTGAAGAGCTCCTGTGTGCGTGTACGGGTCCGACTTTCTGGAAGGTCGAGTTCGGTCGCATTCATCGAGCTGATCCTTTCTCGTCGTCTGACATCGCGGAGATCGGGCAACCGAAGACTGGATAGTTATGCTGCGGAACCCATCGACCATTCAATGCCGCGACGATCCTTCTGGCGCCCGGATTTTCGCCGCTGTGCCCACGACCTGCGGTGATGCCGCCCGCGAACTGCAATCGCCCCGTGCGGTCATACAGCAAGACTGTGCCGGATGAATGCGCACCGAACTGACGCGCGAGAACGCCGTCATTGTCACGACCCACCTGGACGTCGGGGATGGTGAGTGCCTTTTGCCACAAGGCACCTTCGCCAGCAGGCTGTTCGAATTCTTCCGAGGCGAAGAACAGC
>JAQGHS010001032.1 GCA_028291605.1 Planctomycetaceae bacterium
TCAACCACGAATCACACCAATGACACGAATAAGAATGGATAACTCGTGTGACAAGTGGTTTTGTTAGAAACTCTTCATGGCTCACCTGGGATCAATGCTGGCTGCCGCTGTCTGTTTCAGTGGTCGGTTCACTTTGGTTATCCGGAATCGCCACCGGCTGTTCCGCAACAAACGTCTGCACGACATCCAAATTCGGACGACCACTCAGGTCGGTTCGGACACGTTCTCGCTCGCGGTCGATCTGTTCCGGCGTCGCCCCGAGTTCTCGCAGCACTTCTTCCGTGAAAGCCAGCGCGACCTCACCTTCCCCTGAAAAAACTGCCTCGGCTCCCGCGGTTTGCAGTGCGGGAAGTTCCCGGACGAATGCGGCCCGGGCCAGCACTCGAATTCCAGGATTAAGCTCCTTCGCCATGCGAATCGTATCCTCGTTGCATTGCGTACCTGCAGAGCTCAGGATGAATCCCGCCGCCTGCCGCACGCCTGCCGCATCGAGGATATCACGGTGACTGGCGTCTCCGTAGACCGCCGCAATCCCTTGTTCACGCAGCCGCCGAACGGTCTCGAGATTGAGTTCAATGACGGTCGGATCGATCTGATTCTCGCGCAGCAACCGACACACAATCTGACCAACTGGGCCATACCCCACCACCACCGCTCGATAGCGTGAAGCGGTCGTTTCTGATGGACCTCCATGAATACTGCTGGCGTTACCTGCCGCAACGATACCCGGGGCGGGTAGCGAGCCTTTGAAGCGGGGCGTATTTGACAGCCACGATTCGACTCGTTGCACCATTCCATAGAGCAGGGGATTCAAACTGATTGACACAATCGCCGCCGCCACCAGCGTACTGGTTGCTGCCGGATCCAGGATTTTTAGCTCAGTGCCGAGCGCAGCGAGGATGAATGAGAACTCACCAATCTGGGCCAGCGCCACGGCGACCGTTAAGGCCACACGCAGCGGATAGCCTAACCACAGCACGATGCCGATGGCCGTCAGCGGCTTCCCGAGCAGGATGACGGCCAGTGTCGCGGCGACAAGCAATGGCGACGTCACCAGGAATTGGGGGTCGAACAGCATCCCCACCGAAACGAAAAACAACACGGCAAACGCATCACGCATCGGCAACGCTTCAGAAGCAGCTCGCAGGCTGAAGTCCGATCGCCCGACAACCATCCCCGCCAGAAATGCACCCAACGGCATCGACACCCCAAACAACTTGGCCGATCCCACAGCGATCCCCAAGGCGATGACCAGGATCGTCAGCGTGAACAGCTCCCGCGATTTCGATTCGACGACCCGGTCCAGCACCCACGGAATGGCCCGGCCTCCGACCACCAGTGTGAAGGCCGCCAGCACGGCGATTTTGACAACCGCAATCGCCAGAGCCCATACAACTCCCAGAGCACCGGCCTGATGCGGCCCGAACAACTCCGGCAGCAACACCAGTACGAGCACCGTAAAGAGATCCTCGACGACCAGCCAGCCGACCGCGATGTGTCCGGTCAGGGTGTGCAGATCGCGATGGTCAGCCAGCACTCGCAAGAGTACGACGGTACTTGCGACGGAAATCGCCAGGCCAAACACGAGTCCAGCCGACCAATCCCAGCCGAATGCCCGGGCCAGGACGGCACCCAGGATTGTGGCGACGATGCTCTGTCCGATCGCCCCTGGTATCGCCACGCGGCGGACGGCCAGCAGTTCCTTCAGATGAAAATGCAGTCCAACCCCGAACATCAGCAGGATAATGCCGATTTCGGCGAGCTGCTGGGCGAAGTTCTGATCAGCGACGTAGCCCGGGGTGTGCGGGCCCACCGCGATTCCCGCCAGCAGATAACCCACCATCGGAGACAGGCCAATGCGCTGGGCGATGTAACCCATTAGCAGGGCTGCTGCCAATCCGCCGGTCACTGTCAGGATGAGGTCGAGATTGTGCATGTCTGGCCTGGCTATTTTCTAAGGGACGCGGCGGATGTGATGGTGGAATACGCACCTGTCGACTTGCGTATTCCGGCGGAGTTCTTCGGGAGCCAGAGCACAGACCCGGAAGGACGCAGCCTCGCAGAGATTAGCCACCGATCGACTTGGTGGAAACTCCTAATAATCCATGGTGAGGATTGTCCCCGCAAGAAATGAGCTTAAGTTTCCGTTGAACCCGAAAACTGTGTGTCGCGAGCGGAATGGCGCTAGCCAGCGGTGCTTTGTTCAAAATGCAATGCAATTGAAGAACCGGCGGCTAGCGCCGTGCCGCTCACGACTTCAGAACTGGCAACTGACGTGAGGGTTGATGGGTGCGAGAGGTTCGGGGTGAATTGAACCGATCAATGATTTTCCGAGATTTGATCTAACTCGAAAGATTCGTCGATTGGGGCTAGATCCATCGGACCCGCGGCGTCGGACGCAATCCGCGTCACGACAACAACAGCTTTGGATCGCGCCCGGTATTGCAAAAATGCACCCGCTGACCGCGATTGCCGAACCGCTCTCATTCTGTTTTCGGCTTACGGCGCGGTTCTTCCGGCTGATCGGGTTTACGCCCCGGCATCGGTCGCGGATTTCGATTTGCCTCACCATTCTTATAGGGTGGAGGGTAATCCCCACCGCGACCGCGCGCCTTGCCGTCACCCGGAGGTCGCGGAACTGGCAGGTCGCCCGCCATGATGAAGGCCCGCCAGATCTCTTCCAGGTGCGTGCGCATCAGCAAGTTGTCTCGCTGCATTGGAGGTGCTTGGGAGAATCGTGCCTGACGCTCCTCGGGCCAGGAATTGAAAATGGCTTCCTTAATTTGGTTGGCGTCGCGACCATTGAACTCCCGTCGGACTTCCTCTGTCGTGCTCTTGGCCAGCATTCCGAAGATCATGAACTGACCTCGGAACCGGTCGCCACCCCGTCCGGATTCGGTGATTTTTTTACGCACGTCGGCGTTTTTTACGACCTGACCTATTGCGATCCGAACTTGTTCGGGAATCGCGAACTCGCGTGGATCCCCTTTTTCCGGGTGTCGGTATTCCGCGATCGCTCGCATCAAGAGCTTGTAGTGTTGTGAACCCTCCGATTTCGCCAATTCCGCTTGGACCTTGGGGTCCAGAATGCTCGCCTTGACCAACTCGGCTTCGAGAGTGGTCATGACGCTTTTCAATTCCTCACTGGAGAGGAGGGGGAGAGGGTGTATCGCGGGTTGGGGGGGAGTCGCTTCACGCCAGGCGTCTTCCCTCCCTTTCACTTGGGCTTGATGGAATTTGACGACCAGATTCCGTTTCTGTTCCGGCGTCTTGGCTTGTCGCAACTGCTCACGCTGCGTCACATCGAGGTTCTTCAGCCACTCGCAGTAGTTATCCATGACTTGCTTGAGGTCTGGCGCGGCCTCCGTGACATCGTGCAACTCTTGCAGCTTCGCTCGCTCTTCCGCTGTCAGTTTTTGGTACTGGTCGTACTTCCGCGCCAATTCCTGACGCTGTGCCTCCGGAAGTGAGGCGATCGAATTACGTCGCTGAGTCAGTGTTTCTTCCGTAACCGGGGGAGCCCCGTACACGATTGTGGATCCCAGTTGAAATACCAGGCACCAGACCAGCGTCAATCGCCACGCACAAATTCTATCGAGGAGGGTCACGCGGTGCCTCCTCTTGAAACACGTGGGTGCTCCGCAGTTGCCGGAGGAACTCCACGTCGCCGATTTCGCGGTAGTTGTCCAGATTATTAATGATGGGCAACTCTTCTACCAGCAATCGTGATTTGTCAGGGATCATGCGATTGGTGATCTGATAGCCCGCCGACGCAGCCAGGCAGAGGGCGACGCCCCAACCCGAGAGGCAAGCGACTCGCCGGCCCCAGCGTAACGCCGTCTTCGATTTGTCGTAGAGGGGCTCTTCCGTCTGGCGGGCAATAGCCATCGTCTTGCGGCTGAACTCGCCGGACACGTTGGGCTGCGGTAACAGGCCTAGCATGTCCCAAGTCCGGTTCAGAATCTCCACCTCGCGCCGGGCGTATTCGCTGCGCGTCAATTTCAATTCGATTTCGGCCGCGCGCTTCTCGTCCAGCTCACCGTCCAGGTAGGCGGCCAGATCTTCGCGCTCTTCAGACGTAAATCGAGTGATCTTTTCCATCAGTCCGACATCGGGTAGCCGCGTTCGC
>JAQGHS010000040.1 GCA_028291605.1 Planctomycetaceae bacterium
TTTGTGATTCCGCGCGTGGCTTACCGAGTGGCGACAGAGATCTCGCCGCGACTGGCAATGAAAGCGGCCTATCTGCTGTGCTACAAGGGGATGCGCGCCGTTTGGGCCTATAAGCGGCGGCTGCGTAACAATGAACTCTATCCCCCGTTCATGTTCATTGCGCTGACCAACAAGTGCAATCTGCGCTGCCATGGTTGCTGGGTCGAGAAGGAAGGGATTGGCTACTACCTTCCCGAGGATGAGCTCGACACGATCATCACCGAGGGCAAGAAACAGAAGGCTCATTACTACACGCTGCTGGGTGGCGAGCCGATGGTTTACCCCAAGCTGCTCGACATCTTCGCGAAGCACCGTGACTGCTACTTCCAGGTCATCACGAACGGCATGCTGTTCAACGAGGCCAACGTCAAGCGGTTGCGTGAGCTCGGCAATGTGACCCCGTTAATCAGCATCGACGGCAATGAGGAGAACAACGACAAACGCCGCGGTAAGGGTGTATTCGCCGCCGCTGAGCAGGGGATGCGACTGCTGCAGAAGAACAAGATTATCTTCGGCACGGCCTGCACCATTACCGGCCAGAACATGGATGAAGTCCTGTCGGACGAGTACCTGCAGTGGTTCATCGATCGTGGGGCCATGTATATCTGGTACTACGTTTATCGTCCGATGGGAGCCGAACCGCACACGGAGTACTGCGTGTCGAAAGAGCAGTTGATTGAGATCCGTCGCCGCCTGCTGAAGCAGCGGAAGAAGCACCCGATCTTCATCATCGATACTTATTGGACGGCGAAGGGCGAAGCCTTCTGCCCCGCAGCGACCGGACTGGGCTTCCACGTGAATCCGCGTGGTGGCGTCGAGATCTGCCCCGCATTGTCGTTCGCTCGCGACACGATCAAGGACAACGGCGGCGACCTGTTTAAGACGATCAATGAGAGCGAATTCCTGCGTGGATTCCAGAGTTTTGTGAAGGATCGCACCAAGGGTTGCGTGATTCTGGAAAGCCCTGTCGAACTGAAAAACTACATCTCCGACATGGGCGCCAAGGACTTTTCGACGCGCGATGCCTATGCGGAGTTGGGGGCCTGTACGCCTCGTTCGAGCCATCACCTGCCGGGTGAAGAGATTCCCGAAGACTACTGGCTCTATCGGTTCTTGAAGAGTCAGGTGTTCTTCGGGATGGGAGCGGCGGGATGAAAGTCGTTGATCGCTCCGCGATCGAAACGCATTCGCAGTAGCGAGCCTCATCTGCCTTCAACGTTCTACTTTTTATCATCGGTGTCCGGCAAACGCGTTTCGATCGCGGAGCGATCAACGACTATCATGCATCCCCAACGCGACCTGTCATCGCTGCCCTTGCGCCGAGCGACGCTCATCGCTGCAGGGCTTGTGGCGGCGTTCGTGCCCGTGATGCAAGTTCTGACGGATCGCACGCCGCCTCAAGTGAGCAAGCCGGCCTTGGCGGGCGTCTGCCTTGGAATGTTGCTGGCGGGTCTCTGCCTGTTTCCGCGGAAACTGAATCTCCTGCTGCTCCTGATGAGTGGCATGGGGTTGCTGACTCTGGGACTGGCGGAATTCGGCTGCAGTCTGTTCATGGCGCCTGTCTCGTCGTCGATCTACGACTGGGACGACCGGACGATTTATCACACGTTGCCGAGTTCGAAAAAGAACTATCGGCGGACCACCATCAACGGCGGACAGACCTCGACGATCTCCATCAACAGCCTGGGTTTTCGCGGCCCGGAGCTTCCCGAAGCATCGACTGAGCCACGTATCATCGTGTATGGCGACTCATTCATCGAAGCCGAATACTCGCAATTCGAACAGACATTTTGTGAGCGATTACGGCAGGATCTCAAGCGGCAAACTGGCAAGTCAATCGGTGTCATCAATGCGGGGACGAATGGGTATGGTCCTGACCAACTGCTGTTGCGAATGGAAGCCGAACTGCCTCGATTGAAACCGCAATTGGTGGTACTCTCGCTGTTTGCCGATAACGATTGTGGTGATCTGTTGCGGAACAAATTGTTTCGCCTGGACGCGGATGGGAAGCTCATCGCCAACCAATGGAGTCGAGCCCCGGACTGCCAGCATCCCGGGTCTCGCGGCCGTTACGAACCGACTTTGTGGAAGCTGGCCCGCAACGCGATTCGCGGCCTGCAGTCGCGCGGCGGAGTCGTGGAATCCTATATGGAACGCTGGCGGCTGCAATGCCTGGCTGAGTATGACGAATACATTACGCGAGGTGATTCGGTCGTCCACGATCTGCAAGCCGATCATTATGATGCCGATGTCAGCCTGACGCCGGGGTGTCCGTCGGCGGATTACAAACAGCGTTTGTTTGCTCGCATTTTGGAACGCATTTACCAGGTCTGCGTGCAGAATCAGACTCAATTAGTGGTGATGATCATCCCCTCACCGGGCGATTTGATTGAGGGCTATGATTTCTGCCAGATTGATCACCAGAAGTATCCCGAGTACCAACCGCAGGCCTTGAGCAACCTCTTCGCCGATGCTGCACGAGAACAACATTTGCCCGTGGTCAATCTGTTCGATCCCTTTTCGAAATCTGACGCCCAGCGATTGTATTTTCGAGGCGGCGATAATCATTGGAATGACGAGGGGCAGAAGCTGGCGGCGGAGATTGTGGCGCCAGTGATTGCCAAGATACTTCACCCCGACAGGAGATTGAATCCGTAGGATAGGCATCCTGCCTGTCCGTCAATTCAGAAAAACGGACAGGCAGGATGCCTATCCTACGGCGAGCGGTGTTGCCGTCGACTTTTCATCTTGAGACTGGAAGTGTTGAGACTCATGGCAGTCAATCAATCACCCAAAATGCCCTTCTGGTTCAGCATGTTGCTGGCCGGCGCATTCGTCGTCGGAGCATTCTGGATCGGCAGCTCTCAAACGGCATCCCCACGCAAGGCAAATTCCGCAGCAGAAGAGGTCGCCACTCCGCAGGCGCCCCCGTTATCCAAGGCGACTGTCCAGCGGAGACCAGAAGATGCCGAACTGATCGTGAAGGAACCTGGAAAAACACCGCCTGGAATGGTGTGGATCCCGGGCGGAGTGACTCTGATCGGCAACGCCGAAGGTGAGCACGAAGACGAACGGGTCGCACATGAAGTGGCGCTGGACGGGTTCTGGATGGATGCGACCGAAGTCACCAATCGCGACTTTCAGAAATTCGTCCAGGAGACCAAGTATGTGACGCTGGCCGAAAAGACTCCGACCGCCGCCGACTTGCCGGGTGTTGATTTCAGTCAAATCGATCCCTCGAATCTGAAGCCGGGTTCCATCTGTTTCACTTATCAATACACGGGGAAAAAGATCGACAAAAGCCACCACCAGTGGCCGTATCAATTGTGGGGCTACGTCAAAGGTGCCAACTGGGCCCACCCCGACGGTCCCGATTCAAACATCAACGACAAGCTCGATCATCCCGTCGTTCACATCAACTGGGACGATGCCAACGCCTACGCGAAGTGGGCCGGAAAACGCTTGCCCACGGAAGCCGAATGGGAATACGCGGCGCATGGCGGCAAGTCCGACTGGGCCTATCCGTGGGGCAACGATCAACTGCCGGCCGGCAAATGGATGCACAACGTGTGGCAGGGCGAGTTCCCTTATAAGAATGAAAACCTCGACGGCTTCCCGGAATCGTCACCGGTCAAATCGTTCGCGCCGAACGGATACGGTCTGTACGACATGTCGGGCAACGTGTGGGAGTGGTGCAGCGACTGGTATTTGCCTGACTATTACGCCTTCAGCCCGAGGAAGAATCCGCAGGGCCCCGATCACAGTCACGATCCGAATGAACCCGGCATGCCCAAACGCGTACAGCGCGGCGGTTCATTCATGTGCAACGTCAACTATTGCACTGGCTATCGGATCTCGGCCCGCATGAAGGGCACGCCAGATAGCGGGCTCAGGCATACGGGGTTTCGTTGCGTGAAATCGGCATTGTAAAAGAGGGAATTTTTAGCCACAGAAGGACACAGAAGAAACACAATTGAATTGGGGTTGAAATGGTGTTTTTCGACCCCGGAGGAGGTCGCAGAGATTAGCCGGTGGTTGAGCGCAGCGACACCACCGGTAAGCGTAATAGGATGATATTCCGACCCTGGAGGGGTCGGAGAAACGTTGATCTGCGACCCCTCCAGGGTCGAAAACACTTAATGCCACTAACCGGTGGTGTCGCTGCGCTCAACCACCGGCTACCCTATTTAATCCCTCCGGGATAAATGCAAAAACGCGATCTCTCGCGGCTTTGCCAAAGTATTACCGGTTTTTCTGTGTTTCTTCTGTGTCCTTCTGTGGCCAAAATCTTCTTAAAATTCAGCGAGTCCACTTGAGCCAGCGTTCGAACAACCGCTTCACGAAGGGTGTCAGACGCGTGCGGTTATAGGCGTCGCCGAGTTTGCGAATGGCGTCGGCTTGCGTGGGATAAGGGTGAATGACACTGGCCAGCCTTTTCAGGCCTACCTTGCCGGCCATGGCCACGCTGATTTCGGAAATCAAATCGCCTGCATGGGCTGCGACAATCGTTGCTCCCAGGATCTGGTCGGTGCCTTGTCGCACATGGACCTTCACAAATCCCTGCTCCTCGCCGTCCAGGATGGCTCGATCGACTTTGTCGAGTGGCTGCATGAAGGTGTTGATGGCGATGCCCTGCTCTCGCGCGGAGTGCTCATCCAACCCGACTGCGGAAATCTCCGGCGAGGTATAAGTGCAGCGCGGGATCGTCAATGCAGAGGCCCGGCCGCGCCCGTAGAACAGGGCGTTCTGAATGACGATGCGGGCCTGAAAGTCGGCCGCGTGGGTGAACTTGTGGGTCGAACAGACGTCGCCTGCGGCATAGATTCGGGGATTCGTCGTACGTAGCGAATCATTCACCTGAACTCCCTTCCGGAGGTCAAACGCGACTCCGACGCCTTCCAGGTTTAAGCCCTCCACATTGGGGGATCGTCCCACGCCGACCAGGATGGCATCGACTCGAATCTCCTCAGCATGATCGCCGACTCGACATTGCAGGACCTTGTCTGGACCATTGCGAAACACCGTTTCGACTGTCGCCTTCGAAACCATTTGCACGCCATCCTGCCGAAAGGCGGCCGCGACAATCCGTGCCGAATCGGGATCTTCTTTCGGCAGAATCTGGTCGTATTTGTCGATCAGCCAAACCTGCGAACCAAGCCTCGCAAATGCCTGGGCGAGCTCGCAACCAATCGGCCCGGCACCGATCACCGCCAGTCGCCGCGGTAACTCGGTGAGGTTGAAGACGGTTTCGTTCGTGAGGTACCCCACGTCGTCTAAACCGGGCACTGAAGGTCGTGTCGCTCTCGCGCCGGTCGCGATGACGGCGCGGCGAAAGTTGAGCGTGCGGTCGCCGACTTGAATCGCATCGGGCGCCGTGAATCGCCCTTCCCCCAGATAGACATCGACCCCCAGACTTTGGAACCGGGCGGCCGAGTCGTGAGCACTCAGTCCCGCTCGCAGCCTTCGCAGGCGCGCCATCAAGGCCGCGAAATCGACTTGCGGGGGCGAATCCAAGTGGACGCCAAACTCGTTGCCACGACGCATCTCCGCGACACAACGACTCGCACGCAGCAAAGCTTTGGATGGGACGCAGCCGACATTCAGACAGTCGCCTCCCATTAAGTCTCGCTCAATCAGCGCGACCCTCGCACCCAGCCCCGCTGCTCCCGCCGCGGTGACCAATCCTGCCGTGCCGGCACCGATTACGACCAGGTTATAGCGTCCGCTGGGTTGAGGGTTCACCCAGTCGGACGGATGGACCTGCGACAGAAGTTGCCGGTTAAATTCATCTAGCGGACTAAGGGGATTAACGGCCATCGGTGTCTGCGATCCGGCTGCGGTTATGGCGAGATATAAACTGGCGAATGCAATTGCATCGCATCGACCTCTGATTTTAGTCTAGGAATCTTATCCACAGATTTCGCAGATGACGCAGATCAAGAAGGGGAATTCATCTGCGTCATCTGCGAACTCTGTGGATAAAACGATTTTTGAAGACTCACACTTCGTCGCAGTTCTCAAGGAGATCTCCGAAAACAAACATTATCAAGTTCCTTTGACGCTCAATTATCCACGGAGGGCCGCACAAAGCGCGTGGCAATCTTCTTAACTAATAACGGAAATAATCCTAATACGGTAAACGCAATTAATAACTGCGGACTCAGGATCTTGGTCACTGAGGGATTTTTTAGCTCGTCGAGTCCCGGTAAAGAAGTTCCCGCGTAAACATAGAGAATTGTTCCCGGCAGCATGCCGAGTTGACTCACCCACCAATACGTCCTGACCGAGATCGGAGTCAGACCCATGCCGGCGTTGACGACAAAAAACGGAGCCGCGGGAATCAATCGTAATGTGAACAGATAAAAGGCCCCTTCCCGCTCGAATGCGGCATTGAATCCCGCGAGCTGTTGGCCGAACCGGTGTTGGATGACATCGCGCAGCAGATAGCGGCTCATCAGGAAGGCAACGGTGGCTCCGGTCGTGGATGACAGACTGACCAAAATCAGTGCCGGCCAGAATCTAAACATCCAGCCATAGGCCAGAGTCATGATGGCGGCGCCGGGCAACGACAGGCCGGCGACGACCACATAGAGCACGAACGCGCCACAATACACCGCGACAGGATGTTGCGTTTGAGCCTGCCGGAGTTGTGTCAGCAAGGCAATGAGAAGTTCGAATATCGCCGAGCTGGCTTGTCCGATACCGCCACTCAATAGGACTCCCAAGCTGGCGACCAGCAATACGCCCCCCGCCGCTAGTAATAGCCAGCGGCCACGTCGGGTGGGTGGGGGTTGTATCGTGTTATCGGGTTCCGTCATTCAGAATTCCTAAGTCCCGAAAGGGACGGCAGAACCTAGCCCTGGGGCGTGAGCCCACGGGACGCTTGCTCGATGCCCCAAGCCCTGAATGGGCGACACATTTGCAGACCAAAGCGCTTGATGGTGTGTCGCTCATTCAAGGCTTGGAACGGAGGACCTTACCAGACTTTAAGTCTGTTTTTTAGCCACGGATCAACACAGATTAAACACGGATTTAGTCTAACAAAGTTCGATCGATCAGATGTCTTGATTAACGGATAATTCAAGGCAGGGGTAGGCTGCGGATGACTCTCGATATAGGCTGATCTAATCCGTGTTTAATCTGTGTCAATCCGTGGCTAAAACTCTTCATAAAGCTCTGAAGAAGTCTTACGACTTCTTCTACATGAATCATCACCTACAACCGCGGATTGCCGGGTTTGTGCGGGGGCAGGTAGCTGGGAGCCCCCTTCACCTTGACCTTACGTTGATAAACCTTGTCGCCACACGTGGCGAAGATCACGTTGTGTTCCGGGCCGCCGAAGGTCAGGTTCGAAACCTTGCCGTTCGGGGTCGGGATGATGCAGTTCACGCGGCCGGCCTGGTCGCAGATTTGCAGGCCCATTCGGGTGGCCACGTAGACCCGGCCGTCGCGATCGACTCGGATGCCGTCGGCACCGCTGTCTTCGGCCGTGTCGGGCACATGCAGGTGGAAGTAACGTTGCTTGTGAGCCAGTGACCCGTCGGATTGAATCTGATAGCTGAAGACCCAGTGCGTGCGGCTGTCCGCGACATACAACAACGATTGATCGGGTGAGACGCACAGCCCGTTCGAGAACTTGAGACCCGTGTCGACGACCTTCTTTTCACCCTTGGGGCTGATGTACCAGACCTGGCTGGGATCGGTTCCGTTCCACCCGGGATTGGTCACGTACAAACTGCCGTCATGTCGCACGACGAGATCATTCCCCCGGAAGCCGTCGGCGATCACCGTCGCCTTACCGGCGGCGTCGTATGCGACAATCTGATCGGCTCCGCCGGCGACTGTATAGAGCCGGCCATCGGGACCGAACGCCTGCCCGTCGCCGCGCTTGGTGTCGCTCAAGAAGGTACTGATTTTCCCATCGAGACCCACCTTATAAGTTTTGCTTTCGGGGACATCATTGAAGAACACTTCCCCTTGAGCATTCACGGCGGGGCCTTCAGTAAACTTGTGGCCTTCCGAAACCAGCTTCCACTCTTCGCCGGGGAGCAGAATGTCTTGCAACTGTGGCGAACCGAGGCCGGCCTTGATCTCTGCTTTCCAATCCTTCCAGATCCAGCGCATCGCATCGGGGAAGATTTCTGTGGCATGCTTGCCGTTGTGGCCGCCATCGCCCCAGGCGTGAGTGACTTCGTATCCGGCGAATGTTAGTGATCGTTCCATCTCTTGATTGGCCATCCACCAGTCACCGCCATAAATGTTCTGGTCGGCGCTGCCGTCCTCCAGGAAGATCCGCAACGGCTTGGGCTCATACTTGCGCAGGAGTGTCGGATACACATTGCCGCCACGCAGGCCGACATAGGTGCCGATGGTACTGAAGACGCGGCGGAAGGCATCAGGGCGTTCCCAGGCTGCGGTGAAGGCGGCGATGGCTCCGCTGCTGGCACCGGCGATGCAGCGGTCGTTGCCGCGTGGAGACAGATGAATTTCGCGGCCGTCTGATGTCTTTTGTTTTTCGACGAGCGGCAGGTTTTCCTCGATCAGGAACCGGGCGTTGTTGTCACCCAGTCCTACGTATTCGAAGCTGCGGTTGAAACGATCCAGAGCTTGTTCGGATGTTG
>JAQGHS010000050.1 GCA_028291605.1 Planctomycetaceae bacterium
CGGCTGGAACAATCAAATCAACGCGGGGCAGTATATCTGGGACGTGATCAACCCCAATCCTTCTAAATGGAAAGAAGGGGTGCGGTTGATGCACCATGTGTTGCAACTGAACGGCAAGAATCAGGAAGTCGTGAAGCGGGCGTGTGGTACGCTGGGACATCTGTATGCAGACTGCCTGGAAGACTATGCCCGGGCTGCTTTCTGGTGGAGGCTGGCCGGCGACAATGATCTTAATCTGGCCCACTGTTACTGGAAGCTCGGTAGCAAGCCGATGGCAGAAGCCATCCTCAAGCAGTACAGCAACGACAATACGCGGCATGGTACGTTAATGCGCCTCTGGGCAGAAATGGGTGAGACTGACACTGCATTGACGATGGCGACCAAACGTGCCGGCGGCAGCACCCCCGATGTCGGGCATCTTGTCGCGGGCGATATTCATCGTTTGACGGGTCAATATCCCGAAGCTCTGAAGTCGTATCAGAAAGTGCTCGATGTGAAGACCGGCAGTCGGGACTTGGTTCAGACTCAGAAACGGGCCAGAAGCAATATCGAAGCGATTAAGGTGTTCGATTCGCTGGATTTGAAGCGAATTCCCGATGGAAAATACAAAGACAAGGCCCTCGGCTATGAAGCTGACGTGGAGGTTGAGGTCAGCGTGAAGTCGGGCAAGATCGACGCGGTACGGGTGACTCAGCACCGTGAAAAGCAGTACTATTCCGCTCTTGCGGATACCACGCGCCAGATCATCGACAAACAAGCCGTCAAAGGGGTCGACGCGACCGCGCGTGCGACCATCACTTCCGAAGCCATTATTAACGCTACGGCCAAGGCGCTGGCCAGCGGACTGAAATAGCTCCATGCGTCTCGACCTGTATATCCCGTTTCTGAAGAAGCCCAAAAAGGGGACCGAACCGTCGCGCCCCGCGTGGATTGTGCGTGCCGCGAAGCATCTGCTGCCGACCGCGTGGTTCGCGAACCTGACCACTGGCAAACCGGGTCTGATTCGCCGCGGTCTGAAATGGATCGGACCGACCTGGCTGTCGTCGCCCGTGCGGCGGGCGATCCAGGGAGTTTGCTTCGTCGTATTCCTCGTTCTCTTCTTTTACGTCTGCTGGCCATACGACGCCCGTCCCGATCCCGGCACCGCTGACTGGCCCCGTCACCACGCGGACAGCTTCTTGGCGAAGGAACGTCTCGACGCCGAAGCCTTTCTGGCCATCGACGCACTGGTGCCAATCAGCACGGCCATCGCCGGACGGACCTGGGTCTGGTCGCTGTGGTGGTCTGGTCTGCTGCTTCTGGTATCCGTTGCCGTTCCACGCGGATTCTGTGGATATCTCTGTCCGCTCGGCACGTTGATCGATCTGTTCGACTGGTCCATTGGCACACGGATCACTCGGTTTCGAGTCGCCAACGACGGCTGGTGGGTCCATCTCAAGTATTACATCCTGCTCGGTACGCTGATCGCGGCATTGTGCGGGGTGTTGGTGTCGGGAATTGTCGCCGCCATTCCCGTGCTGACGCGCGGTCTGCTGTTTACTCTCGCCCCGCTGCAGATGGGAATCTTCAAGGGTTGGCATCTGATCCCGCCGATGAACGCCGGGCATTACCTGTCGATCGCCTTGTTCCTGGCCGTGCTGGGACTCGGACTCCTGCGGCCGCGATTCTGGTGCCGGTATGTGTGTCCGTCGGGAGCCGTCTTTTCCATTGGCAATCTATTCCGCGTTAGTGAACGCAAAGTCGAATCGACCTGCATCAATTGCAACAAGTGCATCGAGATTTGCCCCTTTGATGCGATCAAGGCCGACTTCACCACACGCACCGCCGACTGCACCCTGTGTCAGACTTGCGGCGGAGTCTGTCCGACACATGCGATCAAATTCGTCGAGCGCTGGAACGGCGTCGAACTCAAGGTGTTGAACGATCCACCCACTCACGAAATATCGCTATCGCGCCGTGCGGCATTGGGCGCCACGGCGGGAGGCGTCGCCACGTTTGCCGGCATTCACGGACTGTGGGGAGCCAACCTGGCTTCAAAAACCGCCGAGCAACTACCGGTTCGCCCCCCGGGAAGTGTTCCCGAAGCCGACTTCCTGAATCTATGCATCCGGTGCGGCGAATGTTTCAAGGCATGTCCCAACAACGTCCTGCAATCGCTGGGATTTGAACTCGGCTTCGAGGGATTGTGGACCCCGGCCGTGAAGCCGAGCTGGTCGGGATGCGAACCGAGTTGCAACAACTGCGGGCAGGTCTGTCCGACCGGAGCCATTCGGGCGTTGTCGCTGGATGAAAAACGCGTCGCCCGAATGGGGCTGGCGATTGTGAATCAACAAACTTGCCTGCCCTACGCCGGTCGCGAAGCGTGTCAGTTGTGCGTCGATGAATGTAATGCGGCCGGCTATCATGCGATCGACTTCATGCGAGTCGGCACGGAAACGGAACCTGATGGCACGCCGATCGAAGACACCGGCTTTCTGGCCCCTGTCGTCAACCGCGACACCTGCGTCGGCTGCGGCCTGTGTCAGACGCGCTGCTACGGAATCAATGTCGAACAGAAGCACCTGCTCGGCGACACCGCGATCCTCATCACGACCGAGAACGAAGACCGTCTACACAATGGTTCCTATCGAGAACTACGAGACCATGAACGCGAGAAAAAAGAGGCGGAACAGCAAATCAAAAACAAGGCTGGCGGAAATAACTATCTACCAGATTTCTTAAAAGATCAATGAATCCAAACGCCCGCAATACAGATGCGTTTGCTTGACAGAGAAGGATTATACACCACCGTGCACTAACTCGCGGTTGTGATCGCTTTGACGCGATCCAATCGCATTGACAACCACCTTCATCTTTCCCGCGGCGGTCAGAGGGATGTGGTCCATGAACTGCAGATTGAAATGCACATCGGTCCCCATGAAGCGGCGGAGTTCACTCAGCATCAGTTCACGATCGGCATCAGCGAGGCTCCCCTCGACGACCAGCTTGACGTCGATCAGGTCGAGTTCCTGCTGCACGACTTGAAATCGGCGTACCGCAGGAAATTCCTTCATCAAATGTGGTATAAAGAGGCCGGAAACTCTGCGACCGTCCGGGGCGGTGAGTATTTCCACGCTTCGTCCGACCACTTTCTTGAGCAGTGGCAGGCCGCGTCCGCAGGAACAAGTCTCGAACCCCGCGATGGCTCGGTCACCGCTGACGTACCGCACGAACGGCATTCCATAATTGAACAGGTCGGTAATGACAACATTCCCTTCTTGACCGGCCGGAGTTGGCGAACCGTCCTCGTCGAGCACTTCGACCAGCAGGTTCTCCATGCTCAGATGCAGTCCGGTGTGCTTGTCGCATTCGGCTCCGATCAGCATGAATTCGCGAGAACCATACGTTTCGAAGACCGGCGCGCGAAACACCTCTTCGATTAGTGTACGTTGAAAGTCGTGCAGCTTCTCGGCGCCGACAATAATCGAGCGTGGCGACACCGGGACGAGCGATTCGCGTTTCAGAAAGAGGGCGAAGTCGTAGAGCGAGTTCGTATACGCGACGATGACTTCGGCTCGGTAGCCGTTCATCCGGTCGAGGTTCTGTCGCATCCGCTCAGGCGTAAACTCGAAGCAGCTCAACACGAGATGCCGGTCGAAGGCGCGATGCAGATTCATCTTGAACCGCTTCCACTTGGGAACGTCGCCCACAGCGGTGCCCCAGATGTGCAGTTGCTTCGTCCCCGGAGCGCCGCCAGCCCAGCCGTAACCCCGATACATCATGGCCGTGCGGCGATCGTTGCTCCCGCTGTCGAGATCGAACCGCAATGGCTCGCCGCTCGAACCACCGGTGGCTTTGGATATTCGTTTCAATGTATTAGTCGTGCGCATTTTCTCGCGATGGCACCGGATCATTTCGCGAGTCAGCAAAGGCCATGCGGTGAAGTCCTGAAGCGAACGGAGTTGCGTGGCATTCAACCCCTGAGCCCCCCATTCCTCGGCATAGTAAGGGCACGTCTGCTGGGCATGCTCCACCAAAGCCCGCAACGCTTGCAATTGGCGATCTTCCAGTTGCTCGCGGCTCAACCATTGGCTTTGCTCAACGTCCCGCCAATGTGACATCGTGTGACGTCGCTTGACCACACCGTCAAACAGTGGGAGCAGAACGTTTCGATATAATTTCCCGTACATGGTGCTTCATTCACTAAAATAGGCCGCGTGTACCCTGTCCCCGATTTAAAGTCCGATCAGGCTTTCTTGGCAAGCAGATCGCGATAGAGCCGCTCGTAGTCGGATACCATCCGACGCACCTCGAAATGTTCCTCGACCCGTTCCCGTCCCGCCCGGCCCATCTGGTGCCAGCTCTGCATTTGACGACACATATCGACCATCGCCGCAGCCAAACCAGCCGGGTCGCCCGGTGGAACCAGTCGGCCGGTTTGCGGAACTTGAACGATTTCAGAATTTCCGCCGACGCTGGTGGCAAGCACCGGCAGCCCCACTGCCATCGCTTCCAACAACGTGAGCGAGATGCCTTCCGTCAGTGTGGCCGTCACAAAAAAGCCAGACTGTGTCAACAAAGCGGGCACGTCACTGCGTTCGCCCAGAAATTCGATGTGGTGAGCGAGATTCAACTCTCGAGCCAGTAGTTCCAGTCGGCTCCGTTCGGGGCCATCTCCGACCAGTTTCAAAACCAGGTCGGGGATGTCCTGAATGGCGATTGATAATGCTCGCAGCAGCGTGGGAAAATCTTTTTCGGCCGACAATCGTGCCACCGAAATGGCAACCGGGGCGCTCACGGGGCCGGCAAAGTTGAAGTCGTCAATGTCGATGCCGTTCCAGATGCGGGTCACCTTGCGCGCGGCGACCCCATCGGTCTTGATACAAAGCTGTGCAGCATCATCCGACACGGCAACGATTCGATTGACCAAATGACTTGACCAGCGAAACAGCGTCTGCGTTTTCCAGTTACCGCCCGCTCGTTGGCCGTGCCGCGTATTGACGACCACCGGAACTCCTGCGAGCTTTGCGGCGATACTCCCATAGATGTGCGGATAAGTGTTGTGCGTGTGAACGACATCAAACTGACCCGCACGAAACAGACGGGCCAATTGCCGAACGTGGCCGAAGACTCCTGACGGTTTGAGTTGATGAACCGTGCAGCCAGCCTCGCGAATGACATCGGCAAATCGTCCCACTTCATTCAAGGCCACGAATTCGGGGACGCAATCCAACACGTCGTGGTACCGGGCAATGTCCGCCAGCAGCCGCTCCAGTCCACCAGTCTTTAACGTTAAACTGACGTGACAAACACGGAGCGCACGGCGTCCCGCGGTAGCGGACTTGACGATTGGCGTGACTGGTTCGGCAATGCTCATAGTGGAAAATATGGTCTCGTGTCGGGGACGATATCGGTTCTGTGGACTCCGGCGGGCGCTAGAGATTCACGTATCTGGATCTGACTCAGCCTGCAATGATCCCACCGCAACAGTGCCATTGGGGCAGCTCGTGTGCCATATCCGTTAAGATCTCTTTACAGGTCCCCTAACTATCATTGCTGCAATAGGTTAAGCGGCCCCATTCCGGCGACAGATGAAATTCATCTCATGTTGCTAAAAAGCATCAACGTTGCACGTCGCGAGGTAAAAACTCACCACCGGACCGGCACTGCCAATCTAAAAAAGCGCATTCCCACGACATTTTCCGTGGTTGCTCAACAATAGGTTTTGAATTGGCGTGCCAGAGGAAAAAATCCTGAGCCGCCCAAAGTTTTCGTACACAAATGGTCGCCTCGTACACACGCGAATATCTCTTGTTTTGCCCGCTTCCTGCACTTCATCAAAAAGCAGCAATCCAACACAACCCTATTCTCATACGCAACTTGCGTTTGAATGCCCAGAGCGGCCAACAAGGCAGGCTCTTGATCATGAAATCTATGGACCACGAATCACACTTATGACACGAATCGAAATCCTGAACATGGCATGCGGAAGAACACCGATCCGTCTCCTCAATTCGTGTCATTCGTCATATTCGTGGTCAAATCAACGGGCCACGAGTGAGGTGATGAAAAGGTTGAATTCGGCGGGGACAAAGTTCATCCGAGTTTTGTAACGCGAGTCAACTGCCTAAATTCCCCGAAGGGGATATGCATCATAGCCCAGGGTTGCCCGCTCCCGCGGGCTACCCTGGGTAATGAATTCGGATCGACATTTACCCTGAAAGGGTTCCTTCTTCGGTCTTCAGGGAAATGCGAGTACGAACCCTTTCAGGGTAGGACGACCTCTCGGGGGCCACACCCAGGGTAGCCCGCAGGAGCGGGCAACCCTGGGCTATGATGCATTACCCCGTAGGGGTATTTATTCAAAAGTCGCGAATTGAATGTGAAACAAATTTCCGACCAACCTGCCTACCCTGAATACCAGTTTTTCACCGCTTTTTATCACCCCAGGCCACGAGTACGAGGCCTTGATAGACCTTCTCAGGCAACCGACCGCATTCGCACACCTGTCAATTTCAGGCCACTCACCGGAAGCGTGCTATTTCGATGACAATTCCTCCTCCGACTAAACGGCTAACATTCCGAGACTGGAGCACCACGGACTTAGCGACTTTTCATGCAATCTGTTCTGATCCCTTCGTGATGGAGTTCGTCGGAACTGGCGAGCCGTGGTCTCTGGACAAAACGCAGCAATTCATCGACCGTGCCCGCGAGATGTCAGAGACATTGGGATACTGCCAATGGCCGCTGATCCACACGGGTGAATCTAAGGCAATCGGGTTTTGCGGCTTCATTCCCGCCCCGGATGGGGTCGAGATCGGCTGGAGGTTAGCCCGGCAATATTGGGGACAGGGCTTGGCGACCGAAGCCGCTCGCGCGGTCCTGAAACATGGATTTGAAACGCTCCGCATCCAGCACATCATCGCCACCGTGCAGTCATCCAATCGGGCCTCGCTTCGAATCATTAAAAAGCTGCAAATGAAAGCCGACTCAAGCTTCCTCAGATACGGAAGAGAAGTGCTGCAGTTCTCACTCAACACCCCGCAGTCACCCGGACAGCCATCCTAAAACGAGGCCATTCGCCGTAGCCGCATCTCGCCAGAGTGCGGGCCTCGCCAGCCACTCGCCCGCAACCTGCGAAAACTCTTTGACTTCTTTGATCCCTTTGACTTCTTTGCCCCCAGCCGGCAAATGAGTCCGTAAGATGGGCACTCCTGCCCGTCTCTTTTCCTTGCCCCTATCACCGCCAAATGATCGCGCGACTTCTTTGAACTCTTCGACTTCTTTCATTGCCCTGGCGACTCGTGAGCAGCACGGCGCTAGCCAAATGGTACTCAGTTTGTGACTTGGCCAATCAGCCGGCACGCGTTAGCGTCCGGTTCCTTTGGAAATTCGAGTCGATTGTTGCCCGAACCGTGGGCTAACGCCCAACGGCTGATTTGTCGAACAGCCAAAGCGAGTTCCATTTGGCGCTAGGCACGGGTTCCTACTTGCGACAGAAAAGAAGAACCGCTGGCTAGCGCCATTCCGCTCACCAACAAAGCCCCCTTAACCGCGAGGCCCCACCCCGCAGCCAATCGAGCTCGCACTAGTCACCAACTTCTTCGACTTCTTTGAACTCTTTGATTTCTTCAATTCGTCTTAAATCTACTCTCTACTCACTCCCATCAACTCTCTCGCCGCAGGCGCTCCAAATCCACCGCCCCTTATCAGCCGATTCCTTATAACACCGAATCCCCAACTCCCGCTTCGCCCGCTTCATCTGCCCGGCAGACCACCCTGCGGCTCCGGCCGCCGCAAGCACATCCTTAGCCGGACGAGGTTCCACCGCCAGAAAGTCCCGCAGCCAGTGAGCTTGCTCCTGCAATTGCCGACAACGTTCACCCCGGGCCGAGGTCCCCCGCACCCGAGACTCGGTCGGAGCATCCCCTCCCTGCTCCCAGACCACGCCGTCGGCATTGATCCGGAACGCCAGCCCGTCGGGCAAGGCACCGCAGTTGTGCCTCACCGGCACCCAACAACGAGCAGTTCCATCGAGCATCTCACAGTCAACCCGCCACACGTGCTTAACCGGCAGATCACACTTGGTCGCCGCCGAAATCACCACGATCGCCACGCCACAGTCGGCCGCCAGTTTCGTCAACTCGGCCACCAACTCCCGCAGCTTCGCCCGATTCGATCCCACCTTCCCGCAGTACGCTTCCAACGGATCGATGATCACCAGCCGCACATTCCCCAACGTCTCCACCCGTCGCCGCAACACGGGCAGATCGCGCCCCAGATCAAACCCCCGCACCGCAGCAGCCCCACCAGCCGCGACCCCCGGCGAACCATTCGTCACCGGCGGCTGCATGCCAGATGGCACTTGCTTTGCGTCTTGGCCAATCAGCCGGTACGCGTTAGCGTCCGGTTCTTTGGAAATTTGAGTCGATGGTTGCCCGAACCGGGGGCTAACGCCCAGCGGCTG
>JAQGHS010000082.1 GCA_028291605.1 Planctomycetaceae bacterium
GTGAGCACTACGTTCTGCGACGACCGGTATTGCAGCAACTGATCCGGCATGAACTCGCGACGGAATCGCCCGTCTATGATGAGTTGAAATCGCGGCACTTTTTGCTGGATGCCGATTCGCGTGTTGCGTTAGATCTGTTGGCGGTGAAATATCGGACCAAGCAGCAACTGTTGTCGCACTTTACGGCGCTCTTCATGTTTGTCGTCAGCTTACGTTGTGACCACAGTTGTCCTTATTGCCAAGTTTCCCGTCAATCGGCTGATCGACACGCGTTCGACATGAGTACCGAACAGGCCGATCGCGCCATCGATTTCCTGTTTCAAAGTCCCGCTCCGGTGATCAAGGTGGAATTCCAGGGGGGCGAGCCGTTGCTGAACTTTTCCTTAATTCAGCACATCGTCTTGCAAACCAAAGCACGAAATCAGACTGCTGGCCGGCGAATTGAGTTTGTCATCGCGACCAACCTGGTGTTCCTGACCGAGGAGGTGCTGTCGTTCTGCGAAGAACACGAAGTCTGTTTCTCAACCAGTTTGGACGGTCCCCGAGAGCTCCACAACCGGAATCGCCCCCGACCGGGTGCGGACAGTTACGAGTTAGCGACAGCCGGTATCCGCCGCATCCGCGATCGCTTAGGGAGCGACCGTGTCGCCGCCCTGATGACGACCACCGAAGACAGTTTGCAACAGCCCCGTGAGATCATCGATGAATATGTCCGGCAGGGGTTCGACTCGGTATTCCTACGTTCGGTCAGTCCGTATGGTTTCGCAGTGAAAACAGGGCATGCGGACCGGTACGGTGTGGAACGTTGGCTCGAATTCTATCGCACGGCTCTCGACTACATCATCGAACTCAATTATTCCGGGGTTCCCTTTCGCGAAGAATACACCAGTTTGCTGCTCCGCAAGATCCTGACACCATTTCCCACCGGCTATGTTGATCTGCAATCGCCCGCGGGGATTGGTATTAGCTGTCTCGTGTTCAATTATGATGGCGGAATCTATGCATCCGATGAAGCGCGCATGCTCGCCGAGATGGGGGACGAGACGTTTTGTCTTGGGCAGCTCCAGAAGAATTCGTACGCAGAGGTCATGCTCTCCCCGGTATTGATTGAAACGCTGGAACAGACCATGACCGAAGGGATGCCGATGTGCAGCGACTGCGGCTTTCAGCCCTATTGCGGCAGCGACCCTGTACATCACCACGCGACTCAAGGTGACGTGGTGGGATTCAAGCCCACTAGTTCGTTTTGTGGCAAAAATATGGGCGTGCTGCGGCACGTGTTTCAATTACTCGAAGACGATCCTCGGGCGGCTGACGTACTCACTTCGTGGATTCAATAGTCAGTACCTTTCCATCACACCCCAGCACGCAAATCGCGACCATCGAAGCCCATGCTCCAACTGCACGCCAGGTTTGATTCAACGTGGGACAGTGATCCCGCCGTGCTGCGTATTTCGACCAACCCCAAACGTGAGTCGAATCTCCGCCGCGCTGAGGCGTTTTTGCTCAGCTTAGCCTCGACCGATCTCCCGGCTGACTTCGGGACTTACTTGGCGATTGGACCTCAGACTGCGACGTTCGAATCTTCCCATCCGCAGCAACAGATTCATCTCTTACCGGAATCGCTGGCCTACCTGACCGACGGAGACATTGTTTACCTGCAGCCGCGTAGCGGTGAAATGTGGGTCCTGTATCGGCGCTCCTCGGCATTCAATTCGATGCTGCTGACCGAGCGTTGCAATAGCCGCTGTCTCATGTGCTCGCAGCCGCCGAAGGAGTCGGATGACTTCCATCTCGCCGACACCTATTTCCAAGCCATCCGGTTGATGGATCCCGTGACGCCGGAACTGGGGATCACAGGTGGCGAACCGACATTGCTGGGGCCGCGGCTCCTGGACCTTATCCAGGAATGCAAGTCCCAACTGCCGCAAACTGCGTTGCATCTGCTCTCGAACGGTCGATTGTTTAGCTATTTGTCGCTGTGTCAGGAGCTCGCGGAAATCGATCATCCAGACCTGGTGATCGGGATCCCGCTGTATTCCGATATTGCATCGAAACACGATTTTGTCGTGCAAGCCCAGGGCGCGTTCGATGAGACGATTCGCGGCATCATGAACCTCGAACGCTGCGGCGTGCGGGTGGAATTGCGAGTGGTGTTGCACAACGCGACTGTGGACAGGCTACCGAGCTTGGCCAGATTCGTTGCGAGAAACCTGCCGTTCGTGGAACACATCGCTCTCATGGGACTCGAAATGATGGGCTACGCGAAAATTAACCTGGACGCATTATGGATTGACCCGGTCGACTATCGGCCCAACCTCATCTCGGCGGTCCGAATCCTGGCGCAACATGGCCTGAACGTCTCGATCTACAATCACCAATTGTGCACACTGGATCGAGAACTTTGGCCCTACGCTCGGAAAAGCATCTCTGACTGGAAGAATGAGTACTTGGAAGTTTGTGCGACATGCTCAGTTCAAAACGAATGCGGTGGTTTTTTTTCTTCAGCCAAGCTGCGGCACAGCGCCCATATCCATCCGATTGCTGCAACTTCGCCAGAATCCGAGTCACCGGTACCAAATTGATCCTTACTCCTAGCGCACAGAGGTAATCATGTGGGAATCATTATTGATCGCGGCAGCTTTTGGTGGTCTGGGTATTATCATGACCGCGCTGGGATACAAACTTTTTGACTTGATTGAAACGAAAATTGACTTTGCCGCGGAAATCAAAAATGGGAATATCGCTGCGGCGATTGTGATCGGGGCATTTCTGATGGGCATTTGCTTCATCATTGGACGGACGGTCGGAAGTTAGCTGATCAACCGGAGTGCCAACCATCCTCGGCGGAAAGTCGACTTGGCCCAGACGGGCCCCTGGGCTTGCGATGGCGAAGTCAAAGGACGGGGTGTAATCAAGAACGGTTGTCTCATTCTTTCGAGCAAAGACGGAAGATATCAGAAGACCAATCATTACAATTCCCGCAATATCCGGAAACTATTCAAAGCGGACACATGTGCAGAAGACCGTTCGGCGAGTGTCGCCGTGGTGGGTGCTTCACAACGGCTCTCGACGCTTCACAACCTACTCTAGAAACGGAATAGACGTTCGATGACGCACAAAGTATTCGCCATTCCGAATTTTCGGGGGACCGCATTAGATCTTGTCTTCTGTAACACTGCAGATCCCGGCTCACAGGGCGTAGTGCATTATGCATACACTGTCGGCGCGGAGAATGATGCCGTGTCGAGGAGAACTTTTCCCTGGGCAAAAACGCGAGAGTTTGGAGGTGAATATGGAAAACAACATCCAGAGATTATTAAGCGGCTCAAGGATGGCAACTCGTACCGCCCAGGGGAATGTGTTCTCAACAGCGAGGACGGTCCCACTTTTGCAACGGATCATGACACAGTCATGCGGCTCGGGGCGCTCGAGTTGCTCGCAAATCTCTCTTCGGGCCGGCTCTCTACTACCGACAAAGATCCATTTCCCCATCAACTGGCGTTACAGCAGTACGTTCGCAAGCCGCCTCGCCATGAAGGGCTTCGACGGATTCTCATTGCCGACGAAGTGGGTCTCGGAAAGACAATCGAAGTGGGACTGATTCTCAGAGATATTTTGCTTGCGCGAGGACGGTTAGATGGATTTCAGTGCCTTTATCTTACGTCTGGAGGACTCATTGACGACGCAGCGGACAAACTGCGGGACGTATTGGCCGGCATCGTCGATGGCAACCAAATTGTTGATACAGTGCAATCCTTCCGAAAGTACGGCACGGGAACCACTCTGGGAGTGCATGTGGCTAGCATGCACGCGGCACGTCTGTACGTGACCGACAGTCAAAAAACTGATCTCCCGACGGGCGTCAAACCGCAGATCGTCATCATCGATGAGTGTCATCACGCGGCGAGCGAGGACGACCTCGCTGGTATAGAGGTTCGTCGGCAAGTGGCCACCCAGACGTACATCGCTGCCAAGCAACTCCTCTCAGGGGAATTTTGGTTGGGCTCTGAGCCGCCCCAATTGGCGATATTGATGAGCGCCACGCCTTTCCGATCGGATCCACAGTTCGTGAATCTCCTAAGACTGCTTACGAATGGAGTCGATCGCCCCGAGGGAACGAAAATCAAGGCGTTCGATGCAGGTATTCAGGCCAGTAGCCTGCGTAGTTTAGTTCAGGATGAAAAAGTTGCTGCCAGCGTGGTTTGGCGGCGACAAAGCGACGAAGGAGTGCGTTCATGGTCTGGCGATCGGATCTTCCCGAATCTAACAGTCGTTCGGCCTCATCTTAAGGCGTCCGACGACCCCGATACGCCTCATCTGCCGCAGCCGAGCGACCAATTCCTGGAGCTTCTCTCGCGAGTGAAAGCCGCTGTGAAAAGCATTGCTCGCGCTCATGGTCAGTCATTTGGCGGTTTCGCAACTGCGCAGCTGGAGAAGAAACTGACGAGCAGCTCAATCGCGGGTGCGTGCTGGCTGTTCAGCTGGGCAGTGCGCCACTGCCAATGGAGTACACAAGACACCTTCAAGAACGACAAGCGACCGGGAACCGAGCGCTTGCGGGCGTTGATTCGCCGAATTTCCCAACGAATCGCTCAATATGACCCTCAGTCGAAAGCGGCGCATGCGACGGTTCGTTTTCCAAGTGACCGCTTTGAGTTCGATGCTAAAAGCCTGGCTCAGTCCGGCATGGTGGATGACATTTACAGATATTCAAAAACGATTCGTGAGAACTCCGAAGAAAGCGGTCGATGGGAGGCGGACCAAACAGAGATTTCGCTTTTGGTCGAACTTGCCGAAAACCTGATCGATTTGGGTCTGAGCGTGGAGCACGGTGGCGCAGAGGACGCAAAGTTAGCTTGGCTCAATGAACTACTTCGTCGGCATCCCGACGACCGGTTCCTACTATTTACCGAGAGTCTCCAAACCTGTGAGACTCTTCAAAGCGCACTGGGAAGCACGTGCCGACTTCTGGTCGGAAGCTTGAGCAAAGCAGACAGGAATCAAGCAGTTGCTGACCTGCGAAATCCGCGTATGAACGCGAGAGTTCTTGTCGCGACGTCCGCAGCTGATGAGGGTTTTGATCTCCAAGTCGCATCCAAAGTAGTGCATTGGGATCTAAGTTCGTCGCCTGCTACGCTTATGCAACGAAATGGGCGCGTGGCGCGGCTTGGGCAGGTGACTGACGTCATTGCCTACTACCTAATTCTCATGGGAACCCACGAGGAGCGGCGCGACAGTACGCTTCAAGCAAAATTTGCCGAGATGGGCATCGATGATGAGGCTCTGAAGACTAGAATTCTCGGATTGTTGAGTGAAGAACAGGAGTCGCAACTCGAACAGGCAATTGAAGAAAGACAAGAGGGTGTGGTCGGGAACATATTGCGAAAGGCCGCGAGCGACAACCAGAAAATGGATGATGAACTCGACAATATTAGGACGACGATCCAGCATGCGCAAGTGCTAAGCCGGGCCGATTTAGCGGCGCGCCTTTCGGTCTGGCAGCAAATGGGTATGCCCGATGAAGCGGTCGCCGGTATCAAGTTCCGATTCGATTCTGTAGTCTGGAATCGACCAGTATTCGAAGCCGTCAGCCGCATGGAGCCAACGGAATCCAAAATCGCGTATATCGAAGACAAGGAAGTCAGGCATGAACTGATATTCGATCCGGAATTCTTGGTTTTCGGACCGAAGGGTGGAAATGACCATTATCGCTTAGCTGGAATACCCCCATGGATTAACACAACTACCAAACACGGCGTGCGTCGCATTGTTCCTTATGACCAAACGGATCTACTGGGGAAATTATTGCAAGGTATTTCTCGGTTGAAGTGCGCCGATTTCCTCTCAATTCCACGTGAACTCCTGACGAATGCCCTGGACGGGGGCAGCGAGGCAAACGAGGTTCAGTGGCTGCTGTTCTGTACGCATCCGTTAAGAGAGGCAGAGAATGTGTTGCCACCAATGTTGCGGCCGTTTTTAACATTTTACATGTTTCCAAGACTCATGGACGACGTGACACCGATACCTTTGGATCCCGAGGGTGCCGATGCGGCTAGAGTCCATAGGTTACTACGTGCCATTGAACAGTATGCCCTGGATGAGGAATTCGACGGTGCTAACTTGGACGACAAGCATGCCGCTGGCAGGGCTGGAATCCAGATTCAGACCTGGCTTGATTCCAGTACAAGGTTTGGTGCTGCATCTTTTCTGGAGGAAGAGAAGTTTTTTGTACCGATTCCAGTGGCATTGATCGCTGTGCGCGGATGAACAAAGTGAGCATTTCTTGACTCCACCCCTTGTTGGATGAATGAAGATCGGCGTTCTCGGCAGTGGTCGCTGGCGACTTAAATTGCAACTGCTTACTCGTCACGGCGTCGATGACGAAGAAGCATTCAACCCACAGGATTTTTCGTTGATCGTCACGATTGCATACCCCGACAAGAACGCGGATGTCTATGGCGAAATGGCGCAGATATTCCGAAATCGATTCCTGTCTCAAAGCTTAGCAGTTCGCGCCGCTGGCCTGCCCGCGCGGGTTGTGCCATTTGTTATGAGAGTATCCGGCTCATCAGTGAGCGAGCGGTCCTGGAGCGCAGCGTGAGGCGCAGCGTGAGGCGCAGCGTGAGGCGCAGCCGAAGAAAACGTAACAGCGTCCGACCCGATCATCCGTCCCACCTATGGAACTGGACGACGTGATCACGAGGTTTCAAAACATAGAGTGCTCTCATCATGCTCCCAGAAACAATCCTCCATATTCGGCTGACACGTGAAACCGCAAGGCCAGGAACACGCCTAGCAACCTTTAATGAGTTTCATGGCGGTCCGGAAATTCTTCTCGGATGGATGGAGACTCAACTCGGATTGGCGTGCCCCAATACACACAAGGCCAACCGTGTGACCGAGTACGCGAATGCCCTCAACTCTGTGACCGATGCGCTATTCCGCACCAGCATGCGAACAGACCGGTGGGCAACCGCGACCGAGCTTTTGTCGCGCCGGGACGAATTGCTGCTGGCAGGGTGGAACGAATTAGACAACGCCTCGCTTCCTCCATTGGTACGTGACTTATCCCGTGCCGCCGATGGCCGCACATTTATGTTTCCCGGCGAAGCCGGGCGACTGCGTCGTGTGCTGGGTGCGCTTGAGCAAGGGCAAACGTTGCCGCCTCATCGCTGCGACTTGTTCGATCGTCCAAATGTTTGGCCGGTCCTTTGGAGGGATGTTCTCGCCAAGCTGACCACCGCGGCTCCATCAGAACAGCATCCGATTGCCCTGCCCGACACTGCCCTGCGAGCGGCACAGTCTGTTGTTCGCGGGATTAGTTCATCGCCGATCGTACAAGACGAGACTTTCCGATACGTCATTACGAGGAGCGAGACGGCCGCTTGCGAATTTGTCGCCTGTTCGCTGGCGACAACCGGAGGAAAGCTCACTGAAACCGTGATCTATTGCGAAGACGATCACGTCGCGCTTCGGCTCGACGGTTGTTTGCAGCGAATCGGCTTGCCGACGACGGGTGCGTCCGCACTTTCCAGGGCACATCCCGTGCTGCAAGTGCTACCCCTCAGCCTATCGCTTTGCTGGGGGCCGGTCGATCCGCAGGCACTACTTGGCTTCCTAACTCTGCCCATGAAGCCGCTTCAGCAACGTGTCGCGGCACGTCTTGCCGACTCGCTGGCCCAAGAACCCGGTCTCGGTAGCAGCAAATGGGAGGAGGCGGTCACAGAGCTTTGCAACACCGAAAACGATCCGGACGGAAAGACGAGAGAGCGGTTGGAAACATGGCTCCTTTGTAAACGGGTTGCACGCGGTAGCCCGATTTCATCGGACATGATCGGCACTCGATGCGGTCTGGTCGCTCAGTGGGCCACCAGCCGGGCACTGCTCTTAGCGGATGACCCCGACACCCCCCCTGAACTCGTTCGCGCATTGCAGATCGCGGCCGGTCAGGCATCACTGCTCGGTGAGCTCGTGCAGAGTCAGGGCGTCGAAGTGTCGGAGCCGCAGCTTACGCGACTTCTGGATGAGGCCCTGTCCATGGGCATCGAAACCACGCCGTGCCTCGAGGCTGACGGCGGTCCCGTGCGAGTCCGTTCCCTGGCAGAAATCGTGTCACCATGCAAACGTCTGATTTGGCTCGGTCTCGGTACTGCGGATGCGCCAGGTTGCCGATGGACAGCCAGCCAGCTTTCCCAGTTGTGTGCGGCAGGTCTAGATCTGGACGATGGAAGCCGTCAGCTATCGGCGCTCCGTTCGGCTGAAGTTCGTGGACTATCGTCCGTCGAGGAGTCGTTTCTAGCGGTACTGATCCCGAAAGATTTGGAGCAGCGGTGGCACCCGCTCTGGCTTGCGATACGTACGGTCCTTCAAGACTGCGACATTCCACCTGCACTTGAGGACCTGATTGCAAGCAACAATGGTGACGCGCTTGCTCCGGCTTGTTTCTCCGTGCGCGAGTTCGCGATTCAATCCCGTCACAAGACACGTCTGACATGGACCGTTCCGACCGGATATCTGCGTGACCGCACGACCGTTTCGGCGA
The DNA here is from genome assembly GCA_028291605.1 of Planctomycetaceae bacterium. Classification (GTDB taxonomy): domain Bacteria; phylum Planctomycetota; class Planctomycetia; order Planctomycetales; family Planctomycetaceae; genus JAKFVC01. The sequence goes on from JAQGHS010000082.1 coordinate 8,546, forward strand.
CAGAACTGCAGGATCGCTTAGCGTGTCCGTTGAAATGGGTCTTTAATCATCAGGCAAAGTTGCGTCCAAGTCCGATTGCTGATCTACCGGACACACATCAGTTAAAAGGCACGTTTTGTCACAGTGTTTTGGAACGAGTCTTCGGCGCTGGCGGTCCGCTGCCTACTACCACTGCCGCACTTGAGCGAGTTCGGCGGGTCTTCGACGAACGCTTGCCTCTGGACGCGGCCCCCCTCGCACAGGCAGATAGGCTGGTCGAACGGCAGAAGCTTCGTGACGAATTGGTGGGCGCGACTCGTGTATTGGTCGAAGCCTTGTCGGCTGGCGGATATCACATTGTCGGTATCGAAGTTGAAGTTTCAAACGACGCCTTCGGAAAAACTTTGAACGGATCGATTGACTGCGTCGCCGCTCGTGACGACGGAAGGGAAGTGATCATTGACTTCAAATACTCGGGGCGGAACAAATACCGTGACATGATCAGCGAGGGCAAGGCGGTGCAACTCGCGACCTATGCGTACAGCAGGTCGCCGGGTGCCACGACATTTCCCGCCGTCGCGTATCTGATTCTATCGGACGCTCAACTACTCACTCCTTCCGGAAGTCCGATTGAAGGAGGCACCTCCTCCACCGAAATTGATGCGCCTTCGATTCAGTCCGTCTGGGCTCAGTTTTCCGAGGCCATTGATGCAGCAGGCGGTTGGTTGACCGCCGATGAGCCTATTCCTGCACGGCCTCTGCAGGCGTCGTCACAGTGGCCGAACGGTGCGAAGATCGTGTTGGACGTCGACGTGAAGAACGGCGATTCGCAATCCGTCTGCCGCTATTGTGACTACAAGCGTCTCTGCGGCCTCCAGGAAACCCTCTAATGTCGCTCCTCGAAATTGTCCGCGCCGGCGCAGGGTCTGGAAAGACTACAGATCTTTGCGAAACGGTGTCCGCCGCCGTTATCGCAGGACTGGATCCGTCACGCATTCTTGCCACGACGTTTACCAAAAAAGCCGCCGCCGAATTAAAAGGCAGAATTCAGGCACAGCTCTTAAGTCCCGCAAATGGCGCTCCAACCGTTGCTAACCAACGGGCCGACCGCCTGGAACTGGCTGCCATCGGGACGGTTCATAGCGTCGCCCATCAGCTCTTGAGCCGCTATTCCATCGAACTCGGACTTTCACCACGACTCGAGGTAATCACCGAGACCGCCGCGAAACAGGCACTCGACGAATTGCTGGGGACGATACCGGTCGATTCCTGGCGGGAACTCAACGTGAAGGCGGAACGTCTGGCAGCGACCGATCTGCAAAACCGGATCTTGGCGTTGCTTGCCGCGAAACGCGGAAACCGGATCGACGATGAACGCTTCCGGCAGGACATGGTAAACAGTGCAGCGCGTGTCTGCGATCTTCTGGCACCTCAAGGCGCCGCATCCACTGCAAGTCCGGCTTCGCTTCTGACCCAATTGGTTGAACAGGCCTTGGCCGGCATGGAAACGATCGCTAACGACGCAACGAAACTGACTGTAGAAGCTCGACTGAAGCTGCGTCGCCTCCAATCACAATCAAACCCGGCGTGGAATGTCTATCTTCAAGCGGCGCGGCTGACTGCTGGAAAGCGGTCGGGCGCCGATGCGATGCTTGACCCATTGAGGAACCACGCTGCGCAGGTTCGGCAACATCCTGATTTGCATGCTGACATTCGAGCGTTTTCAGAGTTGCTTACCACAGAGACCATTCGCCTCGGCCAGCACTACGAGACATACAAGGCCGAGCGGGGGCTCGTCGACTTCACCGATCTTGAAGTGCTCTTCCTTAAGCTGCTTGAGGATTCAGTGCTCTCGGCAAGCTTGGCTCAGGACTACGACCTGATCCTGGTCGATGAATTCCAAGATACGAACCCGCTCCAGCTTGCAATTTTTCAGCGACTTAGCCGTATTGCCCCCCGGAGCCGCTGGGTCGGCGACCCCAAACAAGCGATTTACGGCTTCCGGGACACTGATCCCGAACTTATCAACGACGTCTGGGTGAACGCCACGGACGCCGTGCGGACCGACCTACCGGACAATTACCGAAGCCAAAGTGGGCTCGTGCAGCTTGTTGGGCAGTTATTCTCACCTCTATTCGGCAATTCCGCCATTCAGACGCCGAAGAAGCCGCCGACCACCCGCGGTGTTGAGCGATGGATCCTCAGCACCCGGAATCAGTCGGACGATGCGATCGCCCTCGCGTGCGGTATTTCGAAACTTCGAGAGGAAGGGATACCGCTCCGCCACATTGCTGTTCTTGAACGAACAAATCGCCTGCTCGGCGAATTGGCGAAGGCACTCGACGCGGTCGGGATTCCATACCTTCTCGGTAGTCCTGGATTGCTCTCCACGCGGGAGGGTGTTCTCACTATGGCCGGATTACGGCTGGTTGCCGACCGTAGCGACTCGCTGGCGGCAGCGACGATTATCCATATTCTCGGCGATCCCGAAGCTGATACCCCGGGATGGCTCGCAGTGCGATTGGAAGCCCTTCGGGCAGAGGAGCAAGCGGCCGAAGCGGGTGATCCTGAGGGCCGGCGATCACGGATACCATGGGAAGGAGATGCCAGGTTGGGCGCCATTGAACGGATTGATCGGCGCACACTTTCCCCGATGCTGGTTGTCCAACAACTCATCGAGGCCCTCGGTCTTCCAGCATTGGTTCAGCAGTGGGGCGATCCAGCACGGCGCTGTGCGAATTTGGACTCCCTCCTGATTCACGCTCGCGAGTACGAAGAGAGCGCTCTGGAAGCAGGGGAAGCGGTCACCATTACCGGTCTTATTCTGCATTTTGAAGACCTCATCGACAACGCCGCTGATATCCGCCACCCACCGCTAGGTCACGATGCTGTGACGCTTATGACCTACCACGCGGCGAAGGGGCTGGAATGGCCGGTCGTCATTCTCAGTGGCTTGCACACCGAGCGCGAAGCGATTATGTGGTCGCCCGTTGTGACGGGCGGTAATTCCGGTGAGGGCGATCCCCTCGAAGGACGCACTCTCCAGGCTTGGTCGTGGCCATTCGGATATTCGGATGGACCGTATGGTGGGCTTTGCACCGGTAGCGGACTGGAAGACGATGCGCTCACGTCCACGGAGGGGATTGAGCGAACAAACCGAGCTGTGCAGGAAAGCCTCCGTCTTCTGTATGTCGGATGTACGCGCGCGAAGAACAAATTGGTATTCGCCCACCGCGACGGCAAGTATGACTGGTTGAGTCGGGTAACCGCCTTTGATCAGCTCCTCAGCTCAACCCAGGGTGAGGGAGAATACGCGATTACCGGCGTCGATACGACGCTCGTGGTCAGACTCTTGAGTGTCGATATGGTCGATACCTGCCGGTATCCACCAGCAACCACCGAACGCTGGATCACACTTCCAGTTGCATCAACTACCGCGTCGACGAAACATCGTTTTCATCAGCCCAGTCACATGCTCGCCGCGGCTGATCCAGGCACATTCGTCGTCAAGGAACTGACCGGACTCGCCTATTTTCCTGCTGGAGCAAAAGAAACGCACTACGCCGACATCGGTAACGCGGTACATGCGTACTTCGCTGCCATTCCATCAATTCTTGGATTTGATGCCGCACAAAAGGAATCAGTAGCGGAACGCTGCCTATCCTCATTCTGCGTTACCGGCTTGCTCACTCCATCGGCCATTGTGTCGTCTGGAGACCGCTTTTGTGCGTGGGTCGAGTCAGCGTACCCAGGTGCCCGCTGGATGACAGAAGTCCCCGTTACAGTTTCGCGTTCGGACGGCGGACATTGGAACGGTGCCATCGATTTATTGCTCGAACTCCAAGACGGCCGCTTTGTTGTCATCGACCACAAGAGTGCGCCGATCAGACGGGAACACTGCGCGGCGAAGGCGGCTACTTTTGCCGCACAGCTTCATGCTTACCGAGACATGATGGTTCGCTCAGGCAACACGGTCGTTTCCTGTTGGATTCATTTTCCGCTTGCCGGCGTCGTTGCGTGCCAGAATTGACAATGGTAGTCCGTCCATCGCCTCCATAACTGTTTAGAGTAAAAATCACTTTTTACATGTGATCCAAACGTGAATCTCAATTGCCACCGGTTGATGCTCCAGATCTGCCCGACGTATATCACGAAATCGCCGAAATCGCTTGTGAGACCGACATTATGACCGCAGCATCGATTGCCGTCACACCAACCTCAGCCTGCTGCAGCTCGTAAAGCCGTCAGAGACACTTCCGCTGCCCTTCTAGAAAGTGCAGTTCGGCAACACTGGACTGACTTACTTCGCTGGCACTGATCAAGCTGCTATACTTGAACTCGATGTTCGTCGGACTGAACGTATTGATCTTAGCTCAGAGTATCTTTACATGGATCCCATGGTTGAAATTCTGCGTCGGCAATCGACGCACGCCTTAAACATAGGCGACGCTTTGGGTGGAACCTCGGCAGCACACGCACGAGCATGGAGGCCGAAATCAACCGGTGAGGCAAGGTTTTATGGCCCCGGCACAACACTCAAGTTTGATCGTGGTGAGGTCAATTATCCGTTGGTTTATGTCTGTAAGGGGGTCTTGGACGATTTCCCGGATGCGTCGTTGATCGAGTCTGGGTTACCTGTGGCACGGTCGGGCGCCGCGACTGACGACTTGCCCTATTGGCCGAGCTATCGAGGGGCAACTCCTGCCCAGCGCTCTCGCTATATCGATTGGCTCATCGGCGGCCGGTGTGATCCAGAAATTCCGCTGGGTTATGTGTTCATCTACTTCTATGGATTGGAACGCCGTTTACTCGTCGATCGTGTCGATTGCGCGGTCATCGCAGCCGAGGTCATGAGACTTTTGCCAATCTACTCGCAATCGCGATCCTTTCAACGCTATGCGACGACGTTATTGTGGACGAGCATCTGGATGAGTTTGAAGGAAATTCCAGTCGCTGGTGAACTCATCGAGGAGGCGCTGGAAAGTACGAAGTTCACTGATGAGACGCTCAGCATTTGCCTGGCGTGCTTTGCCTCTCTGGGAGCGAAAATTCCCGACTCACTTGTTTACCGAATCGCGGAGTGCGATGTCCGTTCCCCCCGTAGCGTTGTTGCTCAGCGGCATCCGGCATTGCATCGCGACGCATTTATGAAAGGATTGCGCTCAAGATTCCCGGACGGATTTCGGCTGAGAATGGGTAAAAGGGAACGTACGCTGGAATACTTTCCGGCGAGTGCGACGCTGGGACGACTGCACGCGACTGGCGGTCCACTGGTGGATGAAAAGATTCCCAATATCTTAGGGGTGACCTCGCAGTTTCAACCGCTCGTCGACATCTGGACGCAATCCAATGAAGATCTCAAGTCCTATGACCGAGCGCATCGAAAGGCCGGCGGGGCAGATTTAACCGCTGGTATGTACGAGGCACTCCCTGAGTATTTGCGAGATGGTGATCATCCCCATTTCGACGCCTGGTACGAAATTATGGATCGGTCTGTTACGGAAGACGGATGGACCGTTGTGCCAGCTAGTGTCTTCGCAGCGCTGGATGGGCTGTCCGAGCGGAAGAAGCTAACTAAGGCCCAGTCCGAACGGCTGGCAATTACCGCGACTCACATGGGACTTGCTCTGGAGCCCGATCCGCGAATCACTGGCCGGGGTTATGAATGGGATAGCCTGGTCAGTGTTTTTCCCGCCACCGATGAGTTGGGTCAGGACCTGGCCTCATATCATGCGGCTGCCGTCCTGTTGGAACTGGGCGTTGCGGTGGCTGCTTCCGATGGACAAATCGACGAAATTGAGATCGGCAGACTCACTTCGCATTTGGAATCTCAATTCGTGTTGTCCTCGCAAGACGCAGCTCGACTCGCCCATTTGCGGTACGTGCTGACCAAACAACCCCCGACGGAGTTTTCTGCCGCCAAAGCATTGCAGAAAAATCTGACCGTCCCACAACGCCGATTAGTCGGTGAGTTTCTCGTGGGAATTGCAGCCGCCGATCAAGTCATTGCCGCAGCAGAAGTGAAAGCGCTCGAGAAGGCATATCGAGCTTTGGGGCTGGAGGCAACCGATCTCCAGAATCTACTAAAATCCTTCGCTCCGTCAGCAGATCAAGCTGACAAATCGGGAGTGGCCGAAGGCGAGTTCCAGCTCGACCTGGCTCGCATCAATTCAATTATGACAGAGACCGAGAAGGTGACTCAGTTTCTACGCGATGCCTTACGTGAGGATTTGGTATCGTCGGAATCTGGTATCGAAGAAGCCCTCGACTGCGATCGGTCGACTTCGGCAGTCCCCAGTGAAGTTGCCGACGACCACGAGCAAATCAAACCGCCAACTCCCCCTGTTTTTCCAGCGAATGAAACTTTTCCGAATCTACCGCAGCGCTTGGTCTTATTTGTAACAGAATTGTTAAAACGTGACTGCTGGCCAAGAAAGGAAATGGATGAGATGGCTCGCGCGCAGGGACTGATGATCGGTTCGGCAATCGAGCAAATCAACGACTGGGCATACGACAATCTCACTGACGCACTCTTGCTGGAAGAGGATGATGAGATTCAAGTCCAGCGTCACCTCACTCCCGAAAGCTAGCTAGTTCCATGATTTCACCGCGTGAACGTACCGCGATCATTCAGTCGCTGGCGGCGGGCGTCGTGCCTGCCGTTGGGCTACATCATATTCAAGTCGGACGTAACGATGAGGTGCAGGCGGTGGTACGAGATATGGATCATGTCTCACAAGGTGGTGCTACTTGTCGATTCATCATTGGGCGGTTCGGAAGCGGTAAGACATTCTTCCTGAACTTGCTGCGAACAGTTGCCCTGCAACGGAAGTTTGTCGTCGCACAAGCCGACATTACGACGGAGCGTCGGCTGCATGGCTCTGGAGGACAAGCTCGATCGTTGTACTGTGAGCTTGCAAAGAATCTGTCTACACGATCGCGTCCAGAAGGTGGTGCCCTTTCCAACCTAGTCGAACGCTGGGTTGATGAAGTTGACCACGAGGCTCGCGGTTCGGGCAAAACAGATGACGATGTGCGGCGCGAAATACTGAATCGATTGAAGCCGCTCCAGGAATTGGTCAGCGGGTATGATTTCGCCAATGTCATCGTCAAATATTATGAAGGTTTCGTGACTCACAACGAAACTTTGCAACTGGCAGCACTGCGCTGGTTGCGGGGTGAATTCGCGACGAAAACGGAAGCTCGCCAGGAGCTTGGTGTTCGATCAATTATCGAAGATGAGTCGGTTTATGACTATCTGAAATTGATGGCCGCATTTGTTCGTATGGCGGGGTTTGCGGGACTGCTTGTAAACGTCGATGAGCTGGTGGTACTTTCGCATCGATTGAACAATACTGTGGCTCGTAATAGCAATTACGAGGCAATTCTGAGGATCGTAAATGACTGCCTTCAGGGGCGGGCGAGTGGCATCGGATTTTTGTTCGCTGGCACTCCTGAATGTCTGGAAGATCGGCGGCGGGGAATTTTCAGCTACGAGGCGCTCGCCACGCGACTTGCCGCAAATCGATTCGCGGCCGAGGGCCTGCGCGATCTGAATGCTCCGGTAATTCACCTGGAGAGCCTCACGCCCGAAGACTGTTATGTGTTGCTGACCAAAATTCGGGAGATTTTTGACGGCGGCGATCTGACGAAGCGATTGCTGCCAGATCAGGGTATCGTGCGTTATCTGGAGGTCTGCCAACAGCGCATGGGGGCCGCCTATTTTCAGACGCCGAGAGATACAGTCAAGGATTTCGTGGGTCTGATGCAAGTGCTTCAGCAGAACGCCCAAACCTCATGGACTCAGCTTCTTGATGCGAAACAAGCCGAGCCGTTCGTAGCATCGCCGGTTTCTGATGCGGGCACGAATCAAGGCGAAGACGACATGTCCTCGTTTCGGTTGTGACCATGACTCCGGATGAGTTGCTGGCTGAACCGATTCGACGAAGTCTTTGGCGAATGGGTTGGGAAGCATTGCGGCCGTTGCAAATCCAAGCCATCCAGGCCATTCTCGGGACACCGGCTGACTTGATCCTCGCGGCACGAACCGCGGCCGGGAAAACCGAAGCGGCATTTTTGCCAATTCTTTCGCAAATCAGCGAAACGCCAATTGGATCTATCCGGGCACTTTATGTGGGACCCCTCAAGGCTCTCATTAATGATCAGTTTAGAAGGCTGGAAGAACTCTGTGAATACGCGGAGATCCCGGTACATCGGTGGCACGGGGATGTTTCGAGTGATCAAAAGAAAAAGCTAGTTCAGAGGCCAGGGGGCGTCCTGCTCATCACTCCCGAGTCACTCGAGTCCCTGCTGATCAATCGCAGTGCGGCCCTGGCGAAGATTTTTCACACACTGTCCTTTGTGGTCATCGATGAGCTGCACGCTCTCATAGGGAGAGAGCGTGGTACACAGCTACGAAGTCAGCTCTTCCGACTGGACCGGCACACGGTAACTCGTCCGAGACTTGTGGCGCTGTCCGCAACGATTGGTGATCTTGTCGCGGCGGCCGACTGGCTCCGGCCTGATAACGCGCACTCAGTTCAAGTCATCAAAGACGAGTCCGGCGAGAAGGTAATTCGATTTCGAATACACGGTTATTCCAGCGTACCGGACCAAAGAGATGAAGCGGACGATGGCGAAGATTCAGAAGTTGTCTGGGCGCCGCCAACCCAACTCTACCGTGACATTTATGAGAATTACCGGGGCTCGAAGAATCTGATCTTTGCGAATTCCAAGTCAACGGTCGAGCAATTGACTGATCGGCTCAACGAGCTGGGGCGGCAACACAAAACGGGCGAAGAGTTTCTCATCCACCATGGATCGCTCGCGAAGGAGATTCGCGAAGATACCGAGCAGCTGATGCAAGGACAGAGATCATTCACCACAATCTGTTCATCGACACTGGAACTTGGGATTGATATTGGAAATGTTCGCGCAGTAGGGCAAGTAGATCCATGTTGGTCGGTCAGTTCACTGGTTCAGCGCCTCGGTCGGAGCGGGCGCGGCGATGGTGAGCCGCATCAGATGAGGATGTTCATTACCGAGAATCCTCCGACGCCACGTTGCGGCCCCGAGCAGCGCATCTATCCAGATCTCTTGCACGGAATTGCTCTGACTGAGCTAATGCTTGATCGATGGTGTGAATCCCCCAACATCTCACCATTCGATCTCAGTACGTTATTGCAGCAAACGCTCAGTCTGATCGCTGAGACGGGCGGCGCGGAAGCTGCGACATTGTTTGACCGCTTGGTCCGGCGCGGTGCATTTCGTTACATGGATCAAAAGCGGTTTGCAATCTTTCTTCGAGAACTTGCGCAGCATGATCTCATTGAACAGCAGCCAAACGGGCCATTGATTCTTGGGCTCGTCGGCGAGCAAATCGTCAGGCATTACGACTTTTATGCAGCATTCGTTGCGCCGCCGGAGTATCGCGTTCTCTACGATGGTCGGGTTCTCGGAAGACTTTCGTCGGATGCAATCCCGCCCCCCGATGATCATATTATCCTGGCGGGTAAGCGATGGGTGGTAGTTGCAGTAGACCATGAAAAAGAGGAAGTCTTCGTCCGTCCAGCGAGAGGTCGTAAGCCACCGCTATTTCCGCCCACAGACGGCGATGTGGCACCTGAAATACGCCAGAAGATGAGGACCGTACTTCAAGACATCGAGATTCCACAGTATCTGGATGCTCACGCCCAGAGTCTACTCGCGGATGCGCGTACTCAAGCGAGGAATTACGGATTAGATACTTCAGACA
>JAQGHS010000085.1 GCA_028291605.1 Planctomycetaceae bacterium
TTCCGACTTGCTTCGGCATCTTGACTTCCATCAACGGGGCAGGCGATTTCAACAATGGCGTCGCAAATCGCCTGGCCCGACTTGCCGTTGAGTAACGCCAAATCGGTTGCGCTTGCTTGAGCCGCTACCCCTCCGCCGGGGCCGCCCCCACCTAGTGTGCTGTAGAGCCGCTGTGCGACCTGCCCGGTCTTAGCGAACCTTTTCGAACCGGTGCCGGTTCCGCCGAGTCCGTGTTTGAAATACCTCCCGACGCCTTGTCGCATCGAATCAACGTCTCCAGTTCTCGCGTATTTGCCGAGCGAGATTCTGGTCGATCTGAATCGTCCTGGCGGCGCGATAGGGGGAGTCGCGCCTAATGGCGGTATTTGTGGGGGTACCGAAGGATCGTCCTCTCCCTCTTCAGCATCACCTGGCTCTTCGACTTTCTGCTGACCGTCTGCCACAGGATCAAGGCTGTCCACCCAAGGTGGGACCAGAGGAACACCCGACGGAGAACCGGTGCTGGATCTAGATGTTCCCATTTGGGCGAACTTTCTTAATTGCGGCCTTTACGGGTTTTGACACTGCGCCATTGGTATTCAAAGAACGGTAAAGTTGGTCGGCCCAAGGCTCGTTTTGGACCTTTGGAATCAGCGATGCATCGATCTGTTGCCCCGGTCGCTTTTCTAGAAATGCCGCAAGTCGAGGCCCTTGCGACGGATCAGCCCTTGTTACTGCAAGTAGTGCCTCAAGCAATGGTGGAACCCCCCATTCTTGGATTTGAGGTGCACCTTCAAGCAGCCGATCCAAACAATAAGTTAATTCTGTTCTAGGCAAACTCTTCGGCTTGTCACCGAGAGCCGCGGCCATATCGGGGCTGTTTAACAGTGCAGACAGCAGTTCCGCCCCGTCGCTCGAAAGCCTTTCTGAGGGCGTGATGACCGGTGCGTGTTCTCGGCTAACGTACAGAGCACCCCGAAGATCCTGCTGTCCAAGCAGCGGACGAACAGCCAACCATTCACGAACGAAGTCACTATCCCAAATGCTCGTAAGTGTCGGCTTCTTGCCCTTTGCGATTTCGTCTTCCCAACTGTGCAGGAAGCTCGGTTTACCCCCCTCGTCGGTGTTTACAGCTTTTGCGAGCTCTTTATATGCCTCAGCCTCACCGCATCGCTCAAAAAGCAGTATTTTTGCAAGTACAGCCTCATCGACGCTTATTCCATGGGCGTGGGCAATCGACATTCGAATCTGTAATGCATTCAGAAACCGTTTGATCAACCGCGGATTACCTTCAATTTGGGATGCAGTCGCCATGAGCGGAGCGAGCCGATCAGCGGCATCGAACTTTGCAATCAGCTCGCTTGAAAATTCGATTCCCAATGATTTCATGAACGTGCGATCGACGCGTTTCCCCTGCCATGAAGCAGAGAGTTGCTTACAGACCGCCGAGCGGACCTGTTCTTTCAGCTCTTTCGAGAGTCCGCTCGATTCAATGAACAACAGCATCATGTAGGCGCGAACTTCTTGAGTGCCTAATGGCGGAACTCGAATCGGGACTTGAATCAGCTTGTCGAAATAGCTCGTAACGTGCTTATCATCGACACCGTCGAAGTGCTTTCTAACCGCGTGCTTGATCATGTCGTTATCCGCTGCGATAACGAAAGCAGTATTTTTTAAGAATAAAAACAGCCGAATCGCCTCCAGAGTTGCAATCGTCGTCTCTGGAAGGCAGCGATCTAGGTCGTCGATCAACACCACCAATGTGACACCGAGTTCTTCGAGAGTTTCTTCAAACAACTTACGAATGTCGTGTATCGCCTGCGGCGGCGAAGTTTCACTTTTTGGGCGGATCAATTCCTTTCCTTCGTTCAGCGCTTTCTCGACCAATTCACCCCCCCCCTTAAGCGTCTTACCGTCTACGTGTCCCGAGACGAGTGTGGCGCCAAACCTAATAGCTTCGCCAATCAACCCAGTGGGAGGTAGACCGAAGAAAAACGAACCCGCCGTTCCCGCCGCTAGCTTTCCGAAGCGAAACCAGTCAACGCGCTCCGCAAGCTCTGAGGCCTTCTCGACTGTGGTCTTACTCGCGATGGCTTCGGCCTTGAGTGCACTTGCGATGATTTCCAAAAGGGCCGCCCGAACGTCATCGTAACCCTGATAGAGCCACGCGTTAAATTCTACAAACAAGTATTTTGTGGGACTCTTCTCTCGCTTTTTCAGCGACGAACGAATCAGCTTAATCATGGACGATTTGCCGACGCCCCAAGCACCGGAGACTCCGATTGACACCGGCCGACCGGACGCTTGCACGATTATCTCTGCAACTGTGTCAGAAATGCTCGTGAAATTCAGGAAGTCTATCTCAGTTTCGTTATCAGGCCACATGTATGTACCCTAAATCACGCGTTCCGTGAGCTACTGTCCGACTGTGTTCGTGTATGAAATCTCAGTAGAATAACGATTCCCAGTGTGAAATTAAATCAAGTCGCATGCTCAACTAACCGGGTAGTCTTGCTGGCACACTGATTTGCGGCTTCCGCAAGCGGTTCTCGGATATGCAGATGGCGAGCAAGGGTTGCGGTCAAAGGTTACAGGCCAGACCGTATGGCCAAATTCGTCGGACGAAAACCCTCCTGAAAAGACCGGGCGGACCTGAATCGGATCTCTCCAAAACAGCCCGCCCACAACGTTACTTCGACGCTTCGGATCGGCCACCCGACACCTCGGCCGTCACAGAACGCCAACGCATACCGTTTTTTCTTACTGCCGAGAAACACCTTCCCCTCATCGATCACTGTGAAACGCGGCGACGTTCGGCCAGGTCCCACAGGGGCCTGACTGTCGTTCGCACTGTCTATTCGCGGCTCTGTGGATCCAGCAACGGCTGGGGCGTCGCCGCTTTAATTTCGACTTGTTGCAAATTTCCTATTGTCTGCATGACCTCGAAACATATTTTCCACCACAATCGCTGAGAAGATACACAGTGATCCCTTCCTTACAGGGATTTGGTCGGGTTAAATCCTTCGAACAGGTGAAGTGGTTGTACACTTTTCCCGGCTCTTCTTTTTGCGCACGATGATTCAACGTCAGAACGCAGGAGATATTTCCGACCATGGTGGACCGCGCGGCCAAGAGGTGCAGCGAGTGACCTTCAAGATGGCAGGCGTCCTTCTGCCGTTAACGATGCGAGTGACGGCTATAGCCGTTTGACTCGTCGCCCCTACATCGTCAACTCAGGAGTAGATGCGGGCGTGAGGGTGAAATTTGCCGAAGTCGCTTCCGTATTGGCACTTCGCTGCGCTTCATATCGCGGATGCATATCGGCGCAGGTCGTTCAGCGACCGGGTCACTGATCACTGCCTAAGCCGATCGGGGCCAATGAGGACCAGTCTGCGGAGACCGTATCGTGTGCTTCCTGGCACCCCCTTCGCGGAGCAACGATCGCTAGCTTCCAACCGTACGTCCAATGATGAAGCAAATACCCATCAGAAATGCCCCAATGACGATGGCCGCGGCAACATTCCCATTTTTGATTTCCGCGGCGAAGTCAATCTTCGTTTCAATCCAATCGAAAAGTTTGTATCCAAGTGCTGTCATGATGATGCCCAGGCCACCAAAGGCTGCGGATACCAACAACGAATTCCACATGATTCCCTCTTCGCGTAAAAGGTCAAATTTCAGTTATTACGGGTAACTCTGGCCAGGGCGGACTCGCGCTAACCGGGTGGATATGGGCGCTGTGCCGAAGCTTCGCCGACGAGAAAAAGCCGCCACAAGCATCGCGGATCGCGCAGTGATCACAGACTTCGAGATACTCATTCTTCCAATCCGAAATGCTTTTCCGCGCGTAGGGCCACAGCTCTTCGTCAAGCGTGCACAATTGGTGGTTGTAGATCGAGACATTCATGCGATGTTGCGTCAGGGTGCGAACTGCCGCGAGGAGGCTGGGTTGATAGTCGAACGGGTCGATCCATAAGGACTCCAGATTAATCCGCACATAGCCCATCATCTCGAGCCCCATCAGGGCAATGTGCTCCACGAATGGCAGATTCCGAGCGATAAATCGCGCCAAGCTCGGCAGCCGATCGACCGTGGCGCGGTGCAGCACGACTCGGAGTTCCACCCGTAGACCGCACCGCTCCAGATTCATAATTCCGCGCATCGTCTCGTCGAAAGCCCCCTGAGCCTGCACGACGAAATCGTGTTTTGAGGCAATATCTGAATACAGCGGAATCCCAATCATGAGGTCAGGATGGTCGATCTCCGCTAGTTCCTGACACAACGACAAATAGCTCAACAATCTGCCATTCGACAGCATGTGCAAGGCGGTATGCGGAAGGTGGGTTTTACATTCCCGGATCAGGTCCAGTAAATGCGGGCCCAGCAGGGTCGGTTCGCCACCGGTAATCCCCAACTCGGGTGTCGCGGGATCCATCAACGGAATCGCTCGGAAATACGTTTCGATGAGATGGAAGTCATCCGAGTCCTTCGGCGGTTGCGAACACATGAGACAACGGCTATTACAGCGTTCCGTCAGCAACATCGAATTGGATGGCGAGGACCGTCGATACAAGACCCACAACTCACCGCTCCGAGGTTGCAGGTAAACAATATCGCCGTCCGTCAGGTAGGCCAGAGATTCGGGCAGAATATGGATCTGCGGCGTTCCGTTCGCAAATCGCCAGTCCGCGGGCTGGGGTGCGATGGCGAGACAAGACCCAAATTCACTCGGTAGTTCAATGGACTCGGGTCCGACCAGAAATGCCTCGACAGGGCGGAGGTTCCTGTCTCGATGAGGGTCGGTCGTGACGCGCAAGACCACCGGCTCGGAGTCCCACTTCGAATCAAATCTGGCGTGCAGTTGGAGCATGGGCTTTGATGGTCGCGCATCGCGTGCGGGGGTGTGGTCGGAAAGAAGTCGTCATTGAATCCACGAAGTGAGCACGTCGGCAGCCCGGGGATTGTCTTCGAGTAATTGAAAAACATGCCGCAGCACACCCATGTTCTTGCCACAAAATGAGCTGGTCGGCTTGAATCCCACCACATCACCTTGTGTGGCGTGGTGGTGCACCGGGTCGCTGCCGCAATAGGGTTGAAAGCCGCAGTCGCTGCACATCGGCATCCCTTCCGTCATCGTCTGTTCGAGCGTTTCAATCAATAACGGGGAGAGCATGACCTCTTCGTACGAATTCTTTAGGAGATGTCCGAGACGAAACGTCTGATCGCCCATCTCGGCGAGCATGCGCGCTTCATCGGACGCATAGATTCCGCCATCATAATTAAACACGAGACAGCTAATTCCAATCCCCGCGGGCGATTGCAGATCAACATAGCCGGTGGGAAAGGGAGTCAGGATCTTGCGGAGCAGCAAACTGGTGTATTCTTCTCGAAACGGACACCCGGAATAATTGAGGTCGATAATGTAAGCGAGAGCCGTCCGATAGAATTCGAGCCAACTTTCCACACCGTACCGGTCCGCATGTCCCGTTTTCACTGCGAAACCATACGGACTGACCGATCGTAAGAAAACCGAGTCGAACCCCTGCCGCACATACTCGTCAATGATCTCGCGGGGCTGCTGCAGACTGTCTTCCGTGGTCGTCATCAGAGCGGCGACACGGTCGTGCCCCAGTCGATCGCGAATGCGGCGGATGCCGGCGGTCGCCAGCTCGTAACTGTCCCCGCCCGGCCGGGGACGATTGCGATTGTGGAGTTCGCGGGGACCATCCAAACTGGTTGAGAAACAAACCCCATGTTCTTCGCAGAACGACAGCACTTCTTCGGTCAGGAACACCAGGTTGGTCGCAATGACAAACTCAATTTGCCTGCCTGCGGTTTGATTCCGTGCTTTGGTTTGCAAGACGATGTGCTGAATCAAGGAGAAGTTCAGCAACGGCTCGCCACCCTGGAATTCCACCTTGATCGTCGGAGCTGGACTTTGAAACATGAATTCGATAGCGCAATCGGCATGTTCGGTACTCATGTCAAACGCATGTCGATCGGCCGACTGGCGGGAAACCTGGCAATAAGGACAACTGTGGTCGCAACGTAAGCTGACGACAAACATGAATAAGGCGGTAAAGTGCGACAGCAGTTGCTGCTTGGTTCGATATTTCACCGCTAACAGATCTAATGCAACACGCGAATCGGCATCCAGCAAAAAGTGCCGCGATTTCAACTCATCATAGACGGGCGATTCCGTCGCGAGTTCATGCCGGATCAGTTGCTGCAATACCGGTCGTCGCAGAACGTAGTGCTCAC
>JAQGHS010000086.1 GCA_028291605.1 Planctomycetaceae bacterium
TCCTCGCGAACATACCGCCCGATCAACATTGGAGCGTCCAACGGTGGCCCATTCGTCACCAGATCCATATGACGATCGGCGGGATCAGGGGCCACTAGAACCAGCGCGGGCAGTTCTGTAATACTGGTCTGCAATTGTTGTCGGAATGCTCCATAGATGCGGCGAGGAAAACGGATCTCGGCAATTCCGTTGTGAATCGCTGGTGCCCAATACGGAGGACAGGCGACGTAGTTCGTGACGACGGCCGCAGAGAGCAGGGCCCCCAACCAGACGATCAGCCACGGTCGATCTGCCGCTTGCCAGGTGCGGATCAACGCTCCGGTCGAACCGGCCACCAGCAGCAGCCAGAGCAGGGACGACTCGAACACATAATGCCAATGCATGATTCCATCGAACCAGTACGGTACATGGATGACGTGGAGCGACACAATCGCCGCAGCGATGAGTCGCCAAGCGACATGCTGGCGCCCCAACATGCCGATCGCGGCTAGGCAAATCCAAACGATCGGGATAATCCCCAGCGTCCAGCGCCAACTCGCCACGAACCGATAACCGACATTCTTCGCAGCCAACTCCCAGGTCAAATTCTCCGCCCAGGCATCGTAATTCCGCGTCACAACCGGCAGTTCGCGTGGGCCTTGTAGTTCTGCACCGTGCAGGACGTTGTTGAAACCATAAACATGTCGCGGAGTGTAATGATCGGTATAGAGCTGATAGGGGGACTGCCACCAATGGCCGGTGATGGCTGAGTTATAAGCCGCCATCAATCCCCAACCCAGCACCAGCGGTCCAGCCAGCAGCAATGCCGCTTGCACTCTCGACGCACCAGGGGTCTCCTTTGCAGCCATCATCCACCAGGCGAACCACAGGCCAAATGGCAATCCAACTCCCGCCCCCGTGGCCGGGCGGCAGATCATCGCAAATGCGAGGCCGCACCCAGCCATGAACAGCGGCAGACTGCGTCGACAGTTCATCCAGCGAATGAATCCGAACAGGAACAGAGACAATCCCAACAGTGTCGGATGGTGGGCCAACAACAGATTGCTAAACAGTGCCAAGCCGGGCGAGACAGCCGTCAATACGCCGGCCAGAACTCCGATCCCAGTACCACTTAGCTCGCGGCCCGTCCAGAAAATCAACATAGCAGTCAATGCCCCAGCCAGCCATTGGCCCCAATAGGGATGCCCCAACGCCACCCACGGAGCCAACCACAGTCCAGTGCCCGGATAGTACCGGCTGGCAAACTGCCCGAGATTGAGGACATGCAGTTGATCGAATAACTCGGCGTGCGTGGGATGACTGGGGAAGGAGAACCGTCCCGCCAGCAGCGTTTTCGCTTGGAACAGGTAGCTGTACTCGTCATGAAATGCGGGGGGCAGATCTCCCAGTGAACGGCTCACCTGCCAACTCATGCCACAGGATAACGCACCGATCCCCAGTGAGAGACACCAGTCGCGAACCAGTAATCCTCGCGAAGGGGTCACTGATTCGACGGAGCGAACTGGACCTGCGCACCATTCGGCCCAGGCCCCAGTCATTCGACGTAGTAAATCCGAGCGATGAAGCAAGAGCCCCGAACGAACCCACCACGCGACCGGGAACAACAGGACCAGCGGCAGATAAATCGGTGAATCGGACGCATAGTCTGCGATCCACCGCAGCCAAGGCGATAGTTTGTCGAGATCGTCGGCACTGCGTACGACTTCCACGAGCAGGCAAAAGACTGCCAAGATAAGCCAGCAAACAATCCACCAGATGGCTCGCAGGGATGGCCGATTTGCTGGTGCTGACATGGTGATTTGCAGGATGGGCTCTCTTGCCCGTCGCCGAGTGTTAAGCCTCAACACAGACGGGCAAGAGTGCCCGTCCTACGGATCACACGACTCCGAGAGTCGTGCTACAGCTAGCGCGGCTTGCCGAGGGTAATCTTCAGTTTCACTTCTGTTTCGCCACGTGCCGCAGTTACATCAATCACATCCCCCGCCGCGAATTTTCGCAGTGCCAGATCAAAATCTTCCAGGTTACCAATCTTCGTCTGATTGATCTGAATGATGCGATCACCAGCCTTCAGGCCGCCCTTTTCTGCCGGGCTCCCAGGACCAACACCCGCCAAGGCATAACCGGGCTTATCGGTTCCAAAATCCGGAATGCTGCCGAAGTAGGGCCGGCTCCCTTCACGCAGTGGGTTGGCCGTATTGGTGATGGCGACATACTCGGGCTTCTTGGGATTGTTGGCCGTATCCAGGGCAACTTCTTCAATCAGATCCGTCACCTTTTCGATCCCGGGGACGTTGATCTTTTCCCAATCGTCCGAGGGTCGGTGATAGTCAGGATGATTGCCGGTAAAGAAGTGCAGGACGGGAATCTTCTTCGCGTAGAATGAAGACTGGTCACTCGGACCAAACCCTTCAGGCTTCTTGGTCAATTCAAATCCAGCCGCCTTGCCGAGTTTATCTAACAGCTCGTTCCAATGTGGCGAAGTGCCGGTGCCGAAGATGGTCAGCTTGTTGTCAACCAACCGACCAACCATGTCCATGTTGAGCATGGCGATGGTCTTTTCCAGCGGGAAGATAGGCTCCTGGCAATACTTGGCAGAACCAATCAGCCCCGATTCTTCCGCGGTGAACGCAATAAACACGATCCGTCGAGCGGGCTTTTCAGGCCGCGCGGCCAGACGCCGGGCAAGCTCTAGAAGTGACGCCGTTCCTGAAGCATTGTCGTCGGCACCGTTATGGATGTCGGTCGAGCCGGGTGACAGCGAATCACGGCCGCCACGACCCACGTGATCATAGTGAGCACCAATCACGACCGTTTCATCGGCCAATGGCCCGTTACCTTCCAGTACACCGATTACGTTTTTGACAACTGCTTTGACTCGTTCGATTTGAAATTCGCCGCTGACCGTCCACCCTGCCAAGGCAGCACTCTGCGGTTTGAGGTCCTTATCGATTTCTTTTTCGATCTGGGCCAGCGGCTTCTTCAACGCCGCATGAAAGACCTGATCCGCGATCTTTCGCGAGATGTGCGCCAGTTGAATCTCACGCGCCGATTCCGATCCCCCATAGCCAAATTTCAAAAGCTTGTCGGGAGCTCCCGCGGCCAGTTCGGTCTTCGTCTCTTTGAAACGCACTATCGCTTTCGACAGAGTCTGCTTGGCGGCAGTCACTTTCTCCGCTTCCGCGGCCGGGGTGTCTTCCAGAGTCTCCGCAGCTTCCGCCACGATCGCAGCCTGCTTGGTGACTTGTTCCTTCAACTTTTCGACAGCCTCTTGCGCCGAGTGGGGATCATCGACGAACAACACTCCCGCGGCACCGCGACCGAATGCCGTGCTGACTTTCGTTCGCAAATCCGAATGGGGCGACTGGCCACCATGCGGGCCGCCGAAACCTCCTCGGGGATCTCCTTGACGCGGCTCACGCCGCATGATGACGACGATCTGCCCTTTGACATCCAGACCTGCATAGTCCTGGTATTGCTTGTCGGGAGCATCGATCCCGTATCCGCAGAAGACTAGATTGCCGGAGATCTTACCCCCCGCTCCGATCGACAACGGAATGAAATCGACTTCGGGTTTGAGTTCCAACTTCAACCCATCCGGCCCTTGAATCGTGAGTGAATTTGTCGTCCCCAGCTTGGCTGACGTCGTCATGTCGAAGGGCTGAAATGCCCCCCCCTTCACGGCGGTCACATTCAAGCCAGCCTTCTCAAAAGCAGTACGGATATGTTCGGCGGCGAGATCCAAACCCTTGAGACCGACACCGCGGCCTTCGAGTTCATCCGACGCCAGATATTTCACATCTTCCAGCAACCGGCGCTCAGAATCGGCCGAGGCATCTCCTGCTGAGACCGGCAGCCAGCTGGCAGCCAGCAACAGACCAGCAACAACTCCCAAAACCCAGCGGGCCGCACGTGGCATGCTCATCGCAGAAAGTC
>JAQGHS010000173.1 GCA_028291605.1 Planctomycetaceae bacterium
ATCGACGAGACCCGGCTGCCGCTCGATCCTCGGACCTACGGTACGATTCTCAACCCGGTCCTGGAATCCTATCGCACCGAAGCCGGTCCCGAAGCGACGGGGGTGCTGGAATTGCAAAGCATCGCGAGCGCCGTCCGGCATCTGCCCTCGCGCGACGACCCCGATGCCAGCCATAAAGAAGAAGGCCTGGCCGAGGGACTGGTTATTAAGCGCCGGCTGCGAGAACTGGTCTCGGCAGAACCGGGTGTGGTAGGGCACATCGATCAAGTGGTCCAGGAACTCGGCGGTTCGCTGCACGACGTGGCGAATTTTAAGGCCCTGGTTGAATTGCTCGAGGCACAGGCTTATCGCCCGTGCTTCTGGCGCGTCGCGCTGGATGAGATCAACTACCGTCGCTTTTTCGATGTGAATGATCTCGCCGCATTAAGTGCCGAGCGAGAAGACGTGTTTCAAGTCACCCACGCCAAGCCCTTGGAATGGCTGCAGCGTCAATTCGCAGACGGACTACGCATCGATCATGTGGATGGTTTGCTCGACCCCGAGCAATATCTGGCGCGGTTGCAGCGGGCACATTTGTTGGGCTGCGCGAAGAATCTGCTAGAAGCAAATCCCGATCGCTATCCAGGAGTCGTCTGGTCAGAGTCAGTGCCTGCGATTGAAGCGATGTTGAGCGAATCCCATCCTCCGACACAACCGGCTTATGTTGTGGTCGAGAAGATTCTCGGACCACGCGAGTCACTACCCGCAAGCTGGGCCTGTGACGGGACCACCGGCTATGAGTTTCTGAACGAAGTCAACGGGCTGTTCGTTGATCCAGACAAAGTCAGTGAAATGACGGCCGTCTATCAACGCTTTACCGGCTTGACCGATACCTTCGACCAACTCGCTTATGAGAAGAAGCTGCAGATCCTGCGTTCGCTGCTGGCAAGTGAATTGCACGTACTGGCCCATCGACTGGATCGACTCGCTCAAGCCAGCTGGTGGTCGCGCGACTTCACCTTAAATGGATTGCGGCACGCTCTGGAGGAGATCATCGCGTGCTTCCCAGTCTATCGCAGCTATGTGGCCCAGGAAGCCGGTGGTACCGATCGCGTCACAGTCCTCCGCGCTGCGCGACGTGCCCGCGCCATGAGCCCCTTACTTGGTCGCGAAGTATTCAACTTTATCTGCGACACTTTGTTGCTCAAAGATCCGCCAGATGGTCCCGCGTCTGATGAATACCGTGCCGCACAGCGTCAATTTGCCGGAAAGTTCCAACAATTGACGGCCCCCGTCATGGCGAAAGGGGTCGAGGATACCGCACTCTATATCTTTAACCGACTGGTTTCGCTGAATGAAGTCGGGGGCGACCCCAGCCACTTTGGTCGCTCTCCTGCGGCATTACACACATTCTTATTGACTCGCGCTCAAAAGTCGCCCGGCAGCCTGTCTCCCCTCTCCACCCACGATACGAAGCGCGGTGAAGACGTTCGAGCACGCCTGAATGTGCTGTCGGAAATGACTGATGAATGGGGGCACCGGTTGGAACGATGGCGTCGTCTCAACTCGAAACATAAGGTGGAAATCGAAGAGGGACTGATCGCCCTGGATGCGAACGAAGAGTATTTACTCTACCAAACGCTTATTGGGACGTTGCTCTTGGATGCGGATGCACATTGCCCCGATGAAACATATATCCAACGCATTCAAGCCTACATGACCAAGGCCGTGCGCGAGGCGAAAGTTCATTCCAGCTGGATCAATCCCGCCGACGATTATGATGCCGGTGTCTCGAAGTTTATCGCGTCGATCCTCAATGCAGATCTGGCCCCTGAATTCATTGCCGACTGGCGTAACTTTACGTCGCGAATCCACGCGCTGGGACTGATCAATTCTCTGTCTCAAACATTAATCCGCTGTACCGCTCCCGGCATTCCCGATACGTATCAAGGAACCGAGGTGTGGGATTATAGCCTGGTTGATCCCGACAACCGCCGACCCGTGGACTATAAGGCAAGAATCGCCGGGCTAGAGAAATTAGAGCGAATTAACTCACAATCAGCGGCAGACAGGATCAAAACTTTGAGTTCTGATTTGGGTTCCGGGCGCGCCAAGATGTTCGTCACAGCCCAGGCACTACGTCTGCGACGCGATCGGCCGGACTTGTTCTTAAACAACAACTACGCCCCCCTGGAAGCAACGGGGCCGCATGCGAATCATCTATTTGCATATCTGCGAGCCTGCCCCACGGGAGCTGCGATCGTTGCAGTTCCACGTCTGATTGCATCGTTAAACGACAGTGCGGAACACGCCGCGGAACTGAAAGTGTCATTGGACGCGGTTGTCAGCGTGCCGCCGGACTGGGCCGACAATCAATGGAAGAACTTATTGACCGGTGAAGAGGTGATCTGCGACTCTGGTCGGCTGTCAGCAACACAACTGTTTCAACACTTTCCTGTAGCGCTGTTAGTGACGGATTAAGAGACATACGGATGTCGAATAACCGGTGGTGTCGATGATTCGTAGGATGGGCACTCCTGCCCGTCTGCATTGAAGTGTCACAGTAGATATATCAGACGAAGAGACGGGCAAGAGTGCCATCTACAAATCAAGTTGCTCCGTTATTAGTTCGTATTGGATGAGAGTGGTTCCGGTCCAGGACCAATACTATTCGGGTGAGATCACAAGTCGTCCCTGAAAACGCGGCCTAGTATGGATATTTCACCCTTTCCCGAAGACTACCGTGGTTCTGGCCTGCTCTTGCACGTCACATCGCTTCCGACGCGATACGGCATCGGAGATTTCGGGCCGGCGGCCCTCACCTGGATTGATCGACTCGCGGCCTCCGGGCAGAAGGTATGGCAGGTGTTGCCGTTAGGCCCCATGGGAGCCGGCAACTCTCCTTATCAACTTGTCTCGACATTTGCGGGCAATGAATTCCTGATTAGTCCCGATGACCTCATCAAGGATGGTTTGTTATTGCCGAGTGAGTGTGAAGGCTGTTCGTTTCCGGCAGAACAGGTCGATTACGAAGCGGTGAAGCGATTTAAGAATGAACTTCACGAGCAAGCCTGGCAGCGTTTCCTGACCAGCGCGCCGGCCGGATTGCGCGATGCTTTTGAACGCTTCTGTCGGGATGAAGCCGGGTGGCTGGATGAGTACGCACTGTTTGTCAGTCTTCAGCAATGGCTCGGCCGCGAATCGTTTCTGGAATGGCCGGACGTCTTTGCGAAACGCGATCCGGGGGCATTGGCCGATGCGAGACGGGAGCTCGCGGAGCGAACCGACCGCGTCCGATTCGGGCAGTTCCTGGTCTTTCGACAGATGACGCAGATGCGGACCTACGCCAATTCGAAAGGTGTCCAGCTGATCGGAGACATGCCGTGTTTTGCGGCGCCGAATTCGTGCGACGTCTGGGCGAATCCGGAGTTCTTCCTGCTCGATCCGTATTTTCGGCCGACTGTCGTTGCTGGTGTTCCTCCTGATTATTTTAGTCCAGATGGGCAACTCTGGGGCAATCCGATTTATCACTGGGAGGCGATGCGCGAGGATGGATATCGCTGGTGGATCCGACGGTTCCGAACACTTTTACAGAGCGTCGACGTCGTACGGCTGGATCACTTCCGTGCCTTTGCCGCAGCGTGGCATATTCCGGCGACGGCTGAGACGGCAATGGTGGGGGAATGGTTGCCTGGTCCGGGCGCGGAATTCTTCGAGACGATTCGCCAGGGGTTTGGAGGCCTACCATTTCTCGCGGAAGACCTGGGAATGATCACGCCCGACGTGACTGCCTTGAAGGACCAGTTTCAGCTCACCGGCATGCGGGTGCTGCAGTTCGCGTTTGACGGTGACGCCGACAATCCATTCCTGCCGCAGAACTTCGATCATAATACAGTCGCGTATACGGCGACGCACGATAACAACACCACACGAGGCTGGTATGAAGAAATGAGCCAGAAGCACCGTAATCTGGTGTGGCGCGGACTGAATCAAGCTGAATTGAAAGCGACCGCAGTGGCCCCGGAAATGATCAGGCATGTCTGGGCTTCAAATGCCGCTCTCGCGGTGACTCCGTTCCAAGATGTCATTAATCTGGGGGCCGAGTCCCGCATGAACACACCCGGCAAGGCCGAAGGCAACTGGGGCTGGCGATGCACAGCGGAGATGCTTGAACCCGCAAACTTCGTACGCTTACGCGCGCTGACGTCGGCGACGGGGCGATGTTAGTTGCGGCTTACGCCGGACGTTCGCCTGGTCTGATCACGAAGCGATCAATCACACGCTCCTATTTCGATGCCAGCTCCAAGACGCGTTTGGGATCGTTCGCCGGCGCGGACACTAATGCCGGTTCTGTGCCCAGGCGGGTGATGATTGGTTGCAGCGCTGCTGCGAGGGTACCGACAGTCGAAATCGAATCGGCGGCTCCCAGGCGAGACGCGGCCTGAGTGACATCGCCTTGGTAGTTCCAGAGACCGACTACCAGTTTGGCTTTGGGGAATCGTCCTTGCAGACGACGACGAATCTGACGGGCATGAGTAATCGCACCGGGAGGCATCGCCGAAATGTAGATGAGTTCGGCGTCGCTGCCCTCATGCAAGTTGGCTCGATCAGCAGCGGTCTTCATCCAGAGTGATCTGACTTCGCAGCCGGCAAGTTCGACGAGTTGGGCCAGCATATTTGAGACAATCTCGTCGGCGGCACCTGATGCCGCGACACATAAAACACGCGGTGGTTCAGACATCGGCAGGACTGGATGGCCGTCGTCGCCGGTCATCAGGCTGGCCTCGGTGGGAGTATCTTTCAGTTGGGATTCACGTTCTGTTTCGCCGAGATCCTCCACGAAATCTCTGACGGCTTGAAAGATGAACTCGAGACGATCGGGCCCGACCTCATCCCGCGCGAAGTCTTTTTCGCTCTGATAGAGAACTGGGATCAAGACAGTGTCATAGATGTCGACGAGAGCATGATCTTTGCGGAGCAGCTCGAGCAAATCGGCCGCTTCCTCCTGATCTCCAGCGAGCAACCGCTGATAGACGCGAGTTTTCATATCGAATACGGGCTCATTTCCCAACAGGATATATAAGAACTGTAGTTGCGGAACATGTTTTCCCAGCACCATCAGGCAAACGGTCAGGGGCGTGGCGAGCAACAATCCCACGCCACCCCACAGCCATGACCAGAAGACGGCCGCGACGAGAATGGCGACGGCCGACACGCCGGTATGTTTGCCGAAGAGCCACGGCTCGATGAAGTTCCCAACCATGAACTCCAGGAACACGAACACGCTTAATGCCAGAATCGGTTCGAGCCAGCGCGTAGAGATCGCCATCGCGAGCGCGACAGGAGCGAGTGCTGCAATCCAGACGCCAATATACGGGATGAACTTCAGGACTGCGGTCAGAATACCCCATAAGATCGCATTGGGGATTCCAATCAAATAGAGTCCCACGGTGACGAAGAGTCCAAATACGATGTTGATCAGGAATTGGGTAAACAGATAGCGGGCCACGCGCTCGGCAGCGTCATTGAGAGCCTGCGTGGTACCAGTGACCTGGCCTTGTCCGACGAGACGGATGAAGCGATCTCGCAAATCTTCTCGGCGAAAGAGGAAGAACAGGACCAGCAGGATCACAATGCCGGCCGAAGCCAGACCTTCGAGTACGGTGCCGAACATCCCGCCAAAAAGTTCGAGCGGCGTCGGCGGAGTCGTAATGACGCGAACGTCGTAGGGATGTTCACGTGCCTCTGCAGCCTGGCTGGCGGCGGTCGGTTCTCCCAGCGAGGCACCGATTTTCTTAGTAGTCCGGGTGACCTTGCGAATTGTGCTGCTCGCGAGATCATTAAGAGACTTGAATTTGACTTCAATGTTTCCCTGATATTCAGCCAGCTTGGGAGCAAGGTCGGACATCTGGCTGATGGCAGTCCAAGTAATCATGCCCATCGCCGCGAACGTCAGGATGACGGTGATGAGTACCGCTGGACCGCGACCAATTCGGCGGCGCTCCAGCCAATTACACGCTGGCGTGAGCAAGAAGGTAAACAAGATGGCCATGATCACTGGCAGCAACACGCCCTTGGCGAGATAGAGTGCTGCGACTACTACTGCGACGGATGCCAGTGTCATGATCCAAGTTGATTTGGCAAGCGTATCTGTACGTGCCATGACAGTCCCTTTTGGTCGACCAACTGTTGAGTCGGCAATTCTTGATAGTGAAAATGAAGAGAGTTGCTGTGAATGCTTATGGTGTTTGTTGGTTGCGCTTGAGATGCACGGCGCCCTCTACGGGTTTGATGTAGTTTCCATATTGCGTCGCCCAGACCTGGCTGAGTTCTGCTCCAAACAGGACGATCAATGATGAATAGTAGACCCAGACCAGCGCTGCTGCCGTCGAAGCCGCCGAAGCCCCCCAGCTAGATCCGACCTGACAGGTTCGCAGATACCAGCCGATGCCCATCTTGCCGATGATGAATAGTGCCGCTGTGATGATGGCACCGACCCACACGTCACGCCACTGGAGTTGAGCATCCGGCAGGATCTTGAAGATCGCGGCAAACAGAAGCACCGCGACCGCGAAGGTCGCGAATTCATTGACGGCCAACGCCAGGAGTTGCTCAATAAAGTCCGGGGCGGCCCCCTTAATCGCCGTTAAGATTTGACCGATGACGGCTGTCAGAGTCAGCGACACGAGCAACACGAACCAAATGACGGCCACCATTCCGGCTGTCAGGAGTCGCTTGAATAGAAAGCCTCGTAAGCCCCCTTGTTGGGGGTCCGGGGCGACTTGCCAGATCTTATTCAGGGCAGACTGCAATTGACCAAAGATCGCGGTCGCGGAGAAGAGAAACAGGAGCACACCGACGAACTGCGAGCCGGCCCCCAGATCGCCAATGCCAAAATAAGCGCCGTCTGCAGCGACAGGCTTGATCTGCATATTTTCGGGCAGTTCGGTCTGAATTTCCGTCTGAGGTAAACCGAGTTCCCCGTACATCAGATGATCGACGTCGGCTTTGGTAAATCCCAGCATGCCGGTCAACGCGAGAATGATGACCAGGAGGGGCGGTAAGGAGAAAATGGTGTAATAGGCGATCGCGGCACCGTACGACAGGCAGTCATGATCGACAAATTGCTGAAACGCCGTTCGGAAGCGGTGGAGGTAAGCGCCCATCGGTGTACTGCTCGTGGGATAAGTATTGGCAGGAAACAGACATGACCTGCGATGTGCAGAC
>JAQGHS010000198.1 GCA_028291605.1 Planctomycetaceae bacterium
CTGAGATTCTCAAACCGACACCGCTTCCCTTTTCGTCTTCTTTCGGAACCACCTTTTCAGTCTTCACCTTCATCTCTAACTCATATCGCCCGGGACCCAGCAGCACGGTCCGCCGCCAAGACGCCACGCAACTACCGCTGGGGCCGCATTGGATCAGATAAGTCGCCAGCGCCCCATCCAGTTCCGGTTGCTCGTGAACGGCATCTTCCGATTCGGATGCCGGATGCCATTCGGGTAATTCGGCAAAGCCTTTCTCACTGAACTCCAGCGGTCCGGGGTCGGGCAATTCGACCTGCTCCTGCAGATTCGCGGCACGGTCGATCAAGCGCTGTTTCAGCTCGTTGACTCGGTCGGTGAATGCGGAGGCTTGATCATCGCCCATCTCTTTGAATACCGGCAGCAGGCGTTGGTGGACCACATCCACCCGCGTTATGAGTTTCGTCGGTGGTGCAAACAACGGGAGCAACAGTTTCAGTCGCACTCGGTATTTCTCACGCCAGACAGGATTGTGCATCACAGCCGAGGCGACGGTCGCGGGGGGATGATTCAAAATAGGAAAGCCAGAATCACCAAACATCTGGTCCATACCATGAGCCAGAAAATGCGACTTCTTAGTTTGAGGATCGAAATACAGTCGATAATTGTTCTTGGACTGCGTGTAGCCATCCCAGTGACAGGTCATCAGTTCGAGGGCCATGAATTCGATGAACTTGTCGATATCCACGAGCTTGCCGAGTCGTGCCCAGCGTGAGTCACGGTCGGGGTCAGCACAGGCGTCTCGCAATGCCTGCAGATCAGACCGATCATCGGGCCCTGTGCCCGAGTCCTTTTCCAAATCAGCGTCGATGTCCTGGCAAAATCCCCCGTCATACAGATTGCCCATCTCATCGGTGAAGTACCGCTTGAGGAACCGCTTATCGAAGCCCTCCTTCAGCACATACAGTCCAACATCACGGTCATTCAACCAGACACGGGCATGCGTAATTCGCGGGGCGGGCTGGCCCGCTTCTCGAAACAGTTCCGAGCACAGCAACTCGTTCAAATACGATTCGTCCTGAACCGAATTATTAAGATGAAATTTCTCCAGCCCATGAAACGTCTGCTTCTTCGTGAAGCGATCCATGTTGAACGTGAGGGCCGGACGATCATCAAACTCGCGGAAACTCCCCGCCGCCCCTTTGAGTTTGATGGCGACACCCTTGTAGGTGACCTGGCCGTTCTCCATCAAATCACAGCGCACATACTTACGATTGTCGGCACGCAGTTTTTCCAGCTCGGCAGGGGAGATTTCGATCTTCAGCTTCCGGACTTGCGGATCGCTGAAGAACTGGGCCGTGACATCCGGCCGGGGCTTCGTCAGGACATTGCGAACGGACAATTTTGTTTGACCATTAGCAAGACTCGCCAGCAGCAATATCACACCAGCGAGCAAACAGGATTGAGTGCGTTTCATGGTGAAGCCTCTGGATCGATTGATTAAGAGGCGACATTCTACCACACGAAGCAGTGAGAGGTACGAATGAAAGACGGCGTGGGGTCGGGCGGAGTTGAGGCTCATCGCCGCGAACAGCGCTGCAACAGGGCTCACGAGAACACTGGCTGGTTGGTAATCGAATGCTGCGAAAGGCCGGGGTCGGGGCTACGATTTTTCGATATTGACCCAGGTAGCTTGTTCCGGCAAACCCAGTCGGATACGGCCAATTTCGAAAACTCGTACCCCCGACCCCTCGACGATCAGCGACAATCACGGAATGTAGATGAACTCATTCACGTTGAACAATACGTGCGAGATTTCCTTCCACACCGGCTGGCTCTTCAAGATCCCTTCGGCCGGCACTTGATGCAGTTCGGCAAACTGTTGTACGGTTTGCTCGAATCGGGTTTGTTCCTCGGGAGTCGGCGCTCGATTAAGGGCCGTCTGGAACATGGCCGAGATGCGTGCACCGATCGAGTCATTCTCGCGGGCGATCAGCTTTTGGGCCCAGTAGTCCGCCTGCTGCAGCACGAAGGGATCGTTGAGCAACGCCAACGCCTGAGCGGGCACATTCGTCACATCGCGTCGGCCCTGCGTGACCTTGCCGCCGGGGAAGTTGAATGCCGCCAGGAACTTCGGAGCTTCCATCAGGTTGTTCTTCACATAGATGCTGCGGCGCCCATTCCCGTCTAAGGGGCCCGGAAACAATCGTCGGTCGGCGTACTCTTTGTCTCGGAACGGCTGGATGCTCATCCCATACAGGCTGTGATCGATGCGACCCGACGCAGCGAGGATGGAATCGCGCACCGCTTCGGCTTCCATGCGGCGCGCGGGATAGTGTTGCAACAAACGGTTTTGGGGATCGTTTTCCAAGGCTTCATTGGAAGGATGGTTGGTCATCTGGAAGGTCCGCGTCAACAACAATGCTCGCAGCAACCGTTTGACCGACCAGCCCTCTTCCACGAACCGTGTGGCGAGATAGTCCAGCAACTCAGGATGCGAAGGGAGTTCCCCCACGTGACCGAAGTCATCCACTGTACGAACTAATCCAGTGCCAAACACGTGGTGCCACAGGCGATTCACCATGACTCGGGCAGTCAGGGGATTCGTCGGGCTGGCAATGCGATCGGCCAGTTCGAGACGACCGCTGCCCTCTTTCGTGAAGCTGTAATCGGGCTTGGACAAGACCTCCAGGTAGCGTCGAGCGGCCGTTTCTGCGGGTCGCTCGCAGTCGCCGCGAATGAAGACCGGCTGTTCAAAACCGGGACCGCAATCCGACATCCCGACGATGACTCGCGGCAATGCGATTTCCGCATCGGCCTTGCGGTATTGCTGGGCGAGTTCCGTACTGCGCGGGGATTGCGTCACCTTGTTGGTGAGCAACTCGCGACGCAACAACGGATCGATCCAGCGAACATCATCGTCGGTCGCTTTGTCCTCACCCCAGACACGGATCGCAGCTTCGAGAACGGCCGCATAGCGTGTCGACAATTCGGCCATTGATTGCGGAGCCGGTCCGGCGATGAACCGCTGCAAATGACTGACTTCGGCCTTCGGGGCCTCACCGACATCGTGCAGTACGATACGCGTGACGCCAAAGTACGAACGGGGATTCTCGGCCGCTTTTTCCCACGGCAGACGGTAGTTCTCGCCATCGCCACCCAGGGCGCTCAGTTGGTCCGGGAACTTGGGGTTGTCGAACATCGTCATCAGTTCGGCGTACGTCCTCAGGCTGTCTCGGTCGGCGGGAGGCGAAAAGGTCACCCATTGCAATTCGGGAGATTTTAAGGCCCGATAGTTGGCATAGTTGAGCTGACAATTGTTCGACACCAGTCGCACGGCACTACTACGCTGCCCCATGACCTGAAAGCTGATTTTAGCCTTCCCCAACGGCAGGACCGGCGAACGGAGCGTGCCGTTCAACTTATCGGACAACGCATTGGAAAAGCGGCCCGCTGGCAAGACCGATCGCACCATTAAGTCGCCGTCAGCCTGTACGGCGAAATCACCACTGCGACTCGCAGGTCCAGACACTCCCAATCCGCCCATCTGCCACCCGGGGACCTGATCCGACCGGAAGTCTGCGAACGTCACATAGTTCGATTGATTGAAGGCGGTGCGCTCGCGATCTTCCTTTTCGATTTGCTCGGCGAACTTTTTCCATTCTTCGGCAAACTTGGCTGGTTCGGTCACCGCGACGGTCAATTTGCGCCACGCGTGCAAAGGATGTTCTAACGGCAGCTTGTCGTCGGCCAGAACTGCCACCCATTTATCAATCCGCGCCGGATCCAAACCGGCAGCAAGCTGTTCGGCGGTGGGCAGTTTGCCGTGCTTGGCCTGGGCCGCCTCGAGATAGCGCGTGATGAACGGGATGTCCTGCAACCAAGTCGCCGCGACTTCTTTCCGGAGTTCCGTCTTCAGCTCTCGCATCCGCTGCAACTGAGACGCATTCACATCGGGCGTGTCGATCGCATGACTAGCCAGACGCGAACTGCGAATGACTCCCAACATGCCGTAGTAATCGTGCATCGAAATGGCGTCGAGCTTGTGGTTGTGGCAGCGGGCACATGCCACGGTCGTCGCCTGAAAGGTTTTCGTCAGCGTATCGATCTGATTGTCGGCAAGGTCGTAGCCAATCTGCCGCAAGCCGATGCAGTCGTCGTGATTGACTTCTCCAAACCGATAGAAGCCGGTGCCGATGATCGATTCGTTGAAATGCTCTTGCACGTTGATTCGCGGTTGAGGGAGCAAGTCGCCCGCAATGTGTTCGCGCACAAACTGGTCATAGGGAACATCGGCGTTGAAGGCTCGAATCAGATAGTCGCGATAGCGCCACGCATGATGGACTTCGTAGTTCCATTCGTTGCCGTGGGTCTCGGTGAAGTGGACGATATCCAGCCAATGCCGCGCCCAGCGTTCGCCGAAATGAGGCGAATCAAGTAACGAATCAACCAGTTTTTCGAGCGCGGCCGGCGGGACCGACTGATTCGGGGTCGCCGTTGACGCACACTGTTGCACGAATGATTCGACTTGTTCTGAGGTCGGGGCCAATCCCGTCAGGACCAGGCTGACTCGTCGGGCGAGCGTTCGAGCATCAGCGGGCGCGGCCGGAGTCAGCTTGGCGTCTTCCAACCGGGCCAACAGGAAACGATCGATGGGGTTCGCTGACCAATTGGGGTCTTTCGGCTGGGGAACGGCCGGGTTCTGGACCGCCTTGAGACTCCACCAGTCGGCTCGCTGTCGCATGGTCTCTGCCCAGGAGTCGCCGGCCTTGGGGGCGGCAGGTTTGTCTCGCGGATCAGGAGCACCCAGTTTCACCCAGGCTTCGAAATCGGCGATGATTGCGGGCGACAACTTCCCTTTGGGAGGCATTTTCAACGAGTCATCGTCATACTTAATCGCCTTAATCAACAAGCTTTCTTCGGGCTTTCCCACTTCGATCGCCGAGCCCGAATCCCCCCCTTTGAGGACTCCCTCGCGGTGATCTAGTAACAAGCCGCCGCCGAGTTTTTTAGAATCGCTCGCGTGACACTGCTGGCAGTGCTCGACGAGGACCGGGCGGATTTTCTTCTCGAAGAATTCGATGCCGGCGTCGTCGGCAAGTGTTCCCCGATAGGCGGACAAGGCCAGTAGAGTGACCGTCAGTTGCAGTGCAAGTCGATGCATGGGTGACTCATATCTCGTAGCCTGACTCTCCCGAGTCGGGCGAATGCTTCTTGGGGCGGGGCTCTTTTCCGTGGCCGACTCTGCAGAGTCGGGCTACA
Source organism: Planctomycetaceae bacterium (assembly GCA_028291605.1). Lineage (GTDB taxonomy): Bacteria > Planctomycetota > Planctomycetia > Planctomycetales > Planctomycetaceae > JAKFVC01. The sequence goes on from JAQGHS010000198.1 coordinate 5,239, forward strand.
TCATCGCTGGCGGCTCCTGAATATCTCTCAGCATGCTGTCATACGCCAGACTCAGGTGTTGGCGCATTTCAACACGGGCCCGGTCGGCAGATCCTGAGACCAGGGTTTCATAAATGGCAATGTGCGAACGGTCAGTGATCGATTTTCGCTGCAGGTCCCGCGGGACTTCATTCAAATGCGGACGCAGTAATTCCATCAATGTCTGCTGGATGGCGAACAATACAGAATTGCCCGATAGCCGGGCAATTTCCAGATGAAACCGGATATCCAGATCGACATACTCCTGCCGAGCCGTCGCATCTGTCAGGTGGAGCATCGCTTCCAAAGCCCGTCGGATGGGGAGCAAATCCTCCAACCGGCGTCGTTCGGCAGTGCGGCCCGCGAGTTCGATTTCAATCAGCCGGCGCGCATCGAGCAAATGAAACAGGTTGTGCTCGTCGGAATTCAAGGCGGACAGAATAGCATCGGCGGGGGCCATCTCGATCGGCGCCGCGACTTTGGCCAATGTCAGCCCCGGGACTCGCAAGAAGGCCCCCGAACGGGGCAGAATCTTCACAAATCCGAGAGATTCCGCCTTCAACAAGGCGTCCCGGACCGAGCTCTGCTTCACCTCTAAACGTTCCGCAAGTTCGCGAATCGACGGCAGTTGATCGCCAACTTGCAGGCCGCGGTCCTGTACCAGAGTCGAGATGGAATCCCAAACGCTGGGCAAGCTTTGGTGGGCTGCCGTGGGAGATGATGCCGATATCGTCACTTGACACCTGTGTGCGGTCCGATTAAACCTCTGATCGCCATCTGATAATCACTGTGATAATCAGATGGTGACTGTCCGTCAAGGCGACCCCATGAAAATCTCCGCCATCCGCAATCTCCGCCGCAAATTGGCGGCCGACACTCCCGTCTTCGGGCTTTGGGTAACCCTGGAGTCCCCCAGCATCACCGAAATGGCCGTTGCGTTGGGCTTGGACTGGGTCGTGATCGACGCCGAACACGGGCACCTCGACTGGAAAGAGATCGTCGAACACCTGCGCGCGACCGTCCGCAGTGATACCGTCGCGCTGGTTCGATTGGCGGAACTCAACGGCGGCGACATCAAGCGAGCGTTGGATATCGGTGCCGACGGAGTAGTCATTCCCTGGATCGAGTCCGCCGATCAGCTGCGGCAAGCGATCTCCTGGGCGCGCTATCCTGAAGAGGGAATGCGCGGCATCGGTGCCGAGCGAGCCACGTGCTGGGGGCAATGCTTCGTCGAACACACCGCCGATGCTAACGAACATGTCCTGGTCGTCCCGATCATCGAATCGGTGAAAGCCATCCGGCAGGTACCGATGCTATCCCAGGTCGAGGGTTCCGAACTCTTCTTCTTCGGTCCGGCAGACTTCTCCTCGACGGCAGGCTATCGCGGTCAGTGGGAAGGCCCCGGCGTCGCCGATCAGATTTTGCAGATCAAGGACACGTTGCGTCGTGCTGGCAAGAACTGCGGTTTGATCGCCACCAACAACGAGAACGTGATCGAGCGCCAGAAGCAGGGCTTCCGCATGATCGGCTTGGGATTGGACTCGGGCCTGTTGCTGCGATCGTTGAAGGCATCGTTGGCCGTCGTGGGACGCGATCGCCCAATGCAGACCTCGTTCATTCCCACCACGCCCACGGCGACGGCACCCGCGCCTTTGACCCGACCTCCGGAATCGATGCGGCCTGACCGTCCGGAAGTCATTAATAAGGTGGGCTCGGGACCGCAGATTGAGATCAGCCGCGGAGTGAAATTTGACTGCATGGTCGGCAAACACAATCAAGCCAAGAATCTGACCACGGGTTTGGTGACGTTCGCTCCGGGTGCCGTCCTGCCTTATCACTCGCACACCTTCACTGAGTCCATCACGTTGCTGCGTGGATCGCTGATCGTCGAGGTCGAGGGCCGGACCTATACGTTGAAAAACCGCGACAACGCCATCATCCCGCCGGGGTTGGCTCATTCCGCTCGCAACCCGTCAACGACCGAGCCCGCAGTCCTGCATGTCTCGATGCCGACCGATAATCCCAGCCGTACGCTGATTGAAAAATTCTTCTCGCGCCGTTCGATGCCTGAGGATTCACAGGGTGTCACGGGTGCCGAACGCATCAACCGGTTCGCCCTGGTGAAGCGGTTTGCGGCCGGACCGAATACGGAATTTGTCGATCAGTTTAATTCGACACTGGTCCCCGGTATTGAGATGAGTGGCGGGTACGCCTTGTTCCATCCCACCGGCCGTTTGCCGGCTCACGTGCACGATTTTGATGAGTCGATCTGCATCATTTCGGGACAGGCGACCTGCGTCGTTGAGGGTAGAAAATACTTGATGAGCGACTGTGAAACGGCCCTGGAGCCGCGCGGTCGCGTCCATTATTTTATTAACGACACTCAAAGCACGATGGAAATGTTGTGGGTCTATGCCGGGCCCAAGCCGGAACGCATTATTGTGGACGAACGCTGCGCAACTGTTGAAGGAAATCCTTGGAAATGAGTGCTCAATCACGTTTTCGCGTTGCCCTGACGGGAGATTTTTACGATGCCGCCGGCCAATTAAAATACCGCGACATCGGTCTCAGTTTGCTGACGGCGGCGGCCGGAGTTGACGTCCAGAAATTTGCCGAACATCGTCCGGAAATCGAACCGGATCAGCTTGCCGGGGTCAACGGGGTTGTCGTCCTGACGCCGCGTGTGACGGCGAAAAGTCTTACCGCCAGCCAGGACCTCTTAGGACTCGGCCGTTTTGGCGTGGGCTTCGATAGTGTGGATGTCGCAGCCTGCACGGCCGCAGACGTGGCGCTCTTCATCACGATAGGTGCCGTGGACTATTCCGTTGCCGAAGCCACCGTGGGCTGGATGCTGGCCCTGGTCCATCATGTCCGCATCAAGGACAAACTCGTCCGCGAGGGACGCTGGGACGAACGCAGCAAATACATGGGCCGCGAACTGCGTGAGCGAACGCTGGGCATCGTGGGTTTCGGCGGCATCGGGAAAGCGGTCGTCAAACTGCTGTCGGGCTTTGGCATGCAGACTCCACTCGTGTTTGATCCATTCGTGCCGGCCGCCGCGATCGCTGAAGCAGGGGCGAAATCGGTGTCGCTCGATGAACTCTTGGCGCAGTCGGATTTTGTGTCGCTGCACTGTCCGCTCAACGACAAAACCCGCAATCTGATTTCCGCCCGTGAACTCGCGCTGATGAA
>JAQGHS010000202.1 GCA_028291605.1 Planctomycetaceae bacterium
GTTGAATGCTCTTCAAATGTTGATCGTATTGCCCCCTCGGCGGAAAGCTCATCAGCGTCTCAACGCAGTTCTTGAATCTCTAGAACTGCGACAAGTCCTGTCCGTGAATCCCATTTCCGTTAGCAGCGTCGCACATATCTCAACCTCCGATGGTCATGTGAATGCCACGGTGGCCACGTTTACCGATACCGACTCATCGGCTGACTTGCACAGCTTTAAGGCGGTCATCAACTGGGGTGACGGCAAGTCCAGTAAGGGGCATATCACGGCAGGGGTGGAAGGCAACTTCATCGTCACGGGGAAACACGTCTATCACGTGACGGGGGATCGGCAGATCACTGTGACCGTGTCTGATAAATCGGGAAACTCCGCCACAGACGGGGGCTACGATACCGATAAGTTGGTTGCAGATCAGGCCGGACACGCCGATTTCACCGACCCGAATCTCGTGAATCCCTGGGGACTGGCGATCGGTCCTGGGGGCACATTCTGGATTGCGAACAACGGAACGGGAGTAGCTACGCTGGTCGAGGAATCGGGTGTGGTGGACTCCCTCGTCGTGACGATTCCGACCCCTCCGAATACAACGGGTTCGTCGGCACCGACCGGAGTGGTCTACAATGGAACTGGCGACTTCGACGTGACCGACGGACCAAGTTACTACATCTTCTCGACGGAAGACGGCACGATCTCGGGTTGGAATTCCGGGACTGCGGCCGAATTGAAGGTCGACAATTCAGCGTCCGGTGCAATCTATAAGGGGCTGGCAATTGGTACGTCCGGCAACGCCATTTTCATTTATGCCACAGATTTTCATAACGGCCAGATCGACGTTTTTGACAAGAATTTCGCGGCCGTACAGACCGCTGGCGATTTCAAGGCACCCAAGCTGGCGAAGGGGTATGCCCCGTTTGGGATTGAAAACGTCAATGGTGTGCTGTTCGTGACCTACGCCAAACAAGATGCGGACAAAGTGGATGATACGCACGCCAAGGGTTGGGGATATGTGGCCGAGTTCACAACCGACGGGCACTTCATCAAAATGCTGGCAGCGCGGGGTCCATTGAATGCACCCTGGGGGGTTGCACAAGCTCCGAATGAGTTCGGCCAATTCAGCAATGATCTGCTGGTCGGCAATTTTGGCGATGGTACGGTCAACGCCTTCGACCCCGATACTGGCGTGTTTCTGGGTCAGTTGACAGATACTTCAGGAAACACGCTCACGATTGATGGCCTGTGGGCTATTAAATTTGCCGAGGGGGCTGCGGGTGGCGGTTTTCCAGAAATCTATTTTACGGCGGGGCCAGGTGACGAATCTCACGGTCTGTTTGGAGAATTGGGTTCAGTCGGTGAGCCCACGCGGATTTCGATAGGCTCGTAAAGGAATAGTCGAGTCCGAAGTAGTCATTGACCCCGTGGTGTGCAGAGGTTGCGACTCGCTCGCAGCATCTGGACGCTCACGGGGTCCGTCATTTATGGAAGGTCATCGGCTTCCGCGTCACGGGGGAACGATCAGATTCGATCGTGATTTTCTGTGAGTCGCGGTCGAACGGACTGATCGGCCAAAGACCACTCTTTTTTGGTCGCTGGAAGTTGTCCGCAGACTCCATCCTGGCTGGCTTGGAATTACTGAAACATCCTAAGCTATTAATTAGGTTTAGTTTCGGGATGAGAGGGGAGTTACGCCTCCAGACAACCACCAGTTATGACGAATGGAAATCACTTGCAATTCACAGAGCGTCAATAACGCGGCGCAAAACATGCACTTGGTAGCTAAAAAAATTCAAATGGGATTGAAAAAGTTATGGGAACGGCGAATTGCGGTCATCAGCGTTTTATGCCGACCTCGGTTTTTTATATCCTACGCACGACGAAATTGAGGTCGCGGTCTCTCAGTGCTCCTTAAACACGAGGTCGCGAATTATGTCAACATGGCTGAATGGTCTCCAACGGTATCTAGTATCGCCTGTCAAGCGAAAGCCTCATCAGCGTTTTGGCAGGGGGCTGGAAGTTCTGGAAGTGAGGCAGGTCTTGGCGGTGAATCCGATTACCGTAAGTGCTGTGTCCGACATTTCCAGCACGGACGGTCACGTCAATGCGGAAGTGGCGACGTTCTCTGATTCCGACGAATCCGCGAGCGTTCATGACTTCAAGGCGGTCATCGACTGGGGCGATGGGAAGACCAGCAAGGGTCACGTCACCGCCGGTGCCGAGGGCGGCTTCGTCGTGACGGGGAAACACGTCTATCATGTGACCGGGGAACGGCAGATCTCGGTGACAGTGTCGGATAAATCGGGTAACTCTGCGACGGACGGTGGTTTTGAAACGAATAATCTCGTCTCGGATCAAGCAGGGCAGGCTCCGGTCGTTGATCCGAATCTGGTGAATGCCTGGGGGCTGGCGCTGAGTCCCGCCGGACCTTTCTGGATCAATGATAACGGTACTGGTGTCTCGACACTCGTTGATGGTGAGGGCGTGCTCCAGTCGTTAGTGGTGACTGTGCCGACACCCCTTGGCGTGTCAGGCCCCTCGGCTCCGACCGGAATGGTGTTCAATGGCACCGCAGACTTTGCTGTGACGGGCGGAGCGAGTCACTTCATCTTCTCGACGGAAGAAGGCACCATTTCTGGCTGGAACAACGGAACCGCTGCCGAATTGAAAGTGGATAATTCGGCCTCAGGAGCAATCTACAAGGGCTTGGCCATTGGTTCGGTGGGCAGCGATAATTTCATCTACGCCACTGATTTCCATAATGGCAAGATCGATGTCTTCGATAAGAACTTCGCTGCTGTGCAACCGGCGGGAGATTTCCAGGTACCTAAATTGCAGAAGGGCTATGCCCCGTTTGGCATTGAGAACATCAATGGAACCTTGTTCGTGACCTACGCGAAGCAGGATGCTGACGGAGTGGATGATTTGCACCACAAGGGTTGGGGATTTGTGGCCGAGTTCTCAACCGACGGGCACTACATCAAGACTCTGGTGGAACGCGGCCCGTTGAATGCGCCATGGGGCCTCGCTCAAGCTCCCGACGACTTCGGTCGATTCAGCAATGATCTGCTGGTTGGAAACTTTGGCGACGGTACGGTTGATGCCTTCGATCCCGATACTGGAGATTTCCTGGGCGTCGTGACGGATACTTCAGGCAATCCACTGACAATTGACGGTTTGTGGGCGATCAAGTTTGGTAACGGCGCGGCGGGTGGCGATACGGACGATATTTATTTCACCGCTGGCCCGGATGACGAGTCGCACGGTCTATTTGGCGAATTGGGCTCCGCTGGAGATCCGACGCACATCTTCATCGGCCCTGAAGCATAGTCATCCAGGAAAGTCAGCGGCGGCGTTCATCGGCTGAGTAATCTGACGCGAGTCCGTCTTCCGGACTCGCGTCAGTTGAACGCCCGCCCCTCCGCCATTGGAAATACGATCCGCAGATGACGCAGATGAGTTTCCATTTCTTTATCTGCGTCATCTGCGAAATCTGTGGACGAAATTCTCCAGTGACAACGGGAGCTTAACAGTGACCCGCGATTCGGCGGGGTACCCTCTGGGTCCCTCGCACTCCCACCGACTTGGCCCACGATGGGACTCCTGATTTTGCTTCTGGAAGATTATCCAAGAACGCCGGGAATTGCTTTCCAACTCTGAGCTACTCCAGTCAGGCGTTCTTGTCGGCCATTGTTTTCAAAGAACAAATCGTCGGGATTGAGCCCCAGTGCCGTGAGAATTGTCGCATGCAGGTTCTTGACGGGTTGGATCTGGTCGACGGCTCGCAGGCCGATCTCGTCGGTCGCGCCGATCACGCTGCCCGCCTTCACGCCGCCGCCAGCCAGCCAGATGGTGAATCCGTACGGGTTGTGATTGCGACCCTTGTTGCCCTGCATCATCGGGGTGCGACCGAATTCACCCGCCCAGATCACGAGGGTTGTGTCCAGCAGGCCACGTTGCTTCAAATCGGCCAGCAAGGCCGCGACCGGTTGATCGGTCTGGGCAGCATTCCGATTGTGGTATTCGGTATTGCTATCGTGCCCATCCCACCCCAGCTTATCGACCGAGTTATAGAGCTGCACGAACCGCACCCCTTTTTCAACCAGACGTCGGGATAGCAGGCACATTCGGCCGAAGACTGCTTTGGATTTGTCCGCGTCATGCAAGGCGTAGGCGTCCTGCGTCTCTTTGGTCTCCATCGATAACTCGCCAATGTCGAGTGCCGCGGACTGCATGCGATATGCCAGCTCGTACGATGCAATGCGGCCGTCCAAGTCGAGCACCCCCGGCCGTTCGGCGGCATGCTTGCGATTGAGAGCTTGCGCGAAGTCCAATGTGGAACGCTGCACTCCGACCAGTTCACTCGGCGGTTGCAGGTTGAGAACCGGCGAGCCTTCATGCCGGAACTGCGTACCTTGAAATGCCGCTGGCAGAAACGCATTGCTCCAGTTGGCTGAGCCACCCAGTCCACCAACCTTATAGAGCAATACAAACCCGGGCAAATTCTGATTCGCCGATCCGAGTCCATAGGTAACCCATGACCCGAGACTCGGCTTGCCCCCGAGTATCGCGCCGGTATTCATCAAGTAGGTCGCCGGTGCGTGGTTTGAGCTCTCGCTGTACATGGACCGGACCTGGCACAACTGGTCAATGTGCTTGGCCGTATGTGGCAAGAGCTCCGAGACCCATTGTCCGTTTTGGCCATGCTGGGCCCACTTCCAGGGCCCGGCCATTAACTCATCCTTGCAGGCGTTGAACACCCCGCCGACTTTATCCGGATGCTTCTTGAACGACTCGGGCACCGGCTTGCCGTTGAGCTTGAGCAATTCCGGCTTGTAGTCCAGCAAGTCGAATGTCGACGGTCCGCCGTATTGGAACAGGAAGATGACCTGCTTGGCCTTGGGAGCAATGTGCGGCAGCCGTTCCTTCAAAGGTTGCAGAGGATCGATCGCTGCGGTCTTTGGCGTCGCGGCGCGCAGTTCTTCGGCCAGCAACGCGCTTAAGGCGACACTCGCAAAGCCGCCGCCGGTTTGTGTCAAGAAATCTCGACGTGATTGAGGAATCATCTGGAGTCTCGATGGCAAAATTCCGACAGTCCTCCGTGGCCGACGCTGCCAGCGTCGGAATTTCAGACGCTAGCAGCGTCTGCCACGGGAGACTTATCTCTAATCAATGTAGGCAAACTCATTCGAATTTAGGACCGCTCGGCAAAGATCGGTCAACGCCAACAAGCCCGCCCGGTCGCCAGCAGCTTTATGTTCCATCATGTGGCGTTTCAGTAATTCTATCGCCAGCCGTTGTTCGTCAGATGTAGGCTCTCGGTTGAGCACGGTACGAAACACACCCTCCACAAGTGACTTGGTTTTGGTCGCATCATCGACAGTCAGTTTATCTCCCGCAACACTCAATCTTGTCGCCAGAGCCTGTGCATAACGGATGCCTTCAGGACTGTTGAGCAACATCAACGCTTGCGGTGCGACGACGGTGGAGTCTCGACGGGCACAGGAGACCGTTGTGTCGGGTAAGTCGAATGCTTGCAGGAACGGTATCGGCAAGCAGCGTTTACGAACCAAAAAGACACTACGCGCGTCAGTCTGCTCGACCGGGTCGGCGTACCAGCCTTGCATCCGTCCGCCATCACCGCCCTTCTCTGCTTCGAGGATCGCAGGCTGGGCATGTCGCAGTTCCTCTGGCACCGGCGGCCAGAGTGGCTTGCCGGCGTCATACGGTTTCAGCAGTCCCGTGACGGCCAGCAGGCTGTCACGCAGCGTCTCGGCATCGAGCCGACGAACGTTCTGCCGCCAGTGGAGCCGATTCTCGGGGTCGAGACGTCGACGTTCGGCAGATTCGCGGGACGATTGACGATAGGCGGCGGATCTCACGATCAGCCGATGCAGCTCCTTGATCGACCAGCCGCTCCGCATAAACTCGACGGCCAGCCAATCGAGCAATTCAGGATGAGTGGGTCTCGCTCCGCTGTATCCGAAATCGTTGGCGGTCGCAACCAGCCCCGTGCCGAAGTGCTGCTGCCAGATACGATTAACGATGACACGTGCGGTCCACGGATTTTCTGCCGATGCAATCCAGTTCGCGAGCGCCAGGCGGCGACCGGTCGTCGTGTCTCGTAGCGGTTGAATCTCAGCTGGTCCTGGGGTGAACACCGACACGAATCCGGGCGGAACTTCCTCGCGCGGGGCAGAGAAATCACCCTGATAGAAAACGTGGGTCGCCGGCGCGTTCGCCCCCGAATCAGTCGCACCCATCGCGAGGCGCGGTTGACGCTTCTGCGATTCAATTGCAGCGATTTTCGTTTTGAGTTCCTCGTGCTGTTCCTTCTTGGCCTTATCGAGCTTGGCTTGCTCGGCCTTGAGAGGAGCAACTTGCTGATCCAGTTCGGCGTTGTGTTTGTCGATCGCCGCTTGTTCGTCGGCAAGTGAAACAGGGAGATTATCCCGCGGTGTCACACCAGCGAAGAAGGCCCGCAGACGAAAGTGATCGGCTTGAGAGAGCGGGTCGTACTTGTGGTCGTGACATTGGCAGCACGACATCGTCAGCCCCAGAAAAGCCGACGCCGTGGTGTTGGTCAGATCGGCCATCATCTCGGCGCGGAGCCGCGTCTCTTCTTGAAAGATGGCCGCCGTACTGTCCCATTGGCCGAGCCGCAGGAATCCGGTGGCGATCAGCATGTCGGCTTCGGCAGGAGTTTGCGGTGCACCAGCAACCAACTCGTCACCCGCGATCTGCTCACGGATGAATTGATGAAACGGCTTATCTTGATTGAATGCTCGAATCACATAGTCGCGATACTGCCAGGCCAAGGGCCGGAACTCGTCACGCTCGTAACCGTTGGTATCTGCATAACGGACCACGTCCAACCAGAGTCGCGCTTGCCGCTCCCCATAGCGCGGTGAATCAAGCAGCCGCGTCACGAGTTTGTCATAGGCTTCGGGAGACTTGTCTTCCACATACGCCGCAACATCAGCGGCAGACGGCGGCAAGCCTGTCAGATCGAGTGTCAGACGTCGGATGAGTGCCAGACGATCAGACTCTGGAGAGGGTGAGAGTCCGACCTCGGACATTTTTTGGATCAAGAAGGCATCAACCGGATGAGACGGCCTGGGCTGTGCGGGGGGCGGAGACACCACGGGCTTCTTCAACGACCACAGATCGAGCCGCTCGCCGCGAAACAGTTTTCGAATGGGATTGCGTTTGTCGGTGAACGCATCGCCGGCCGGCTTGCCGTTGGCGAGGTCGAGTGTTCCAAAGCCCGGACGATAGGCATCCAGCGATGCCACGTCGGACCCCAAGATGATCGCGTCGAAGAAGGCCTCGTCACCACGATCACACGTGGGGGCCATCCCCGTCAGCGAAAAATCTCCCATGTCCTTCCAGAGGTCAAACGTCTCACTGGTCCATTCGGTCGGCGCAGTGTCGCGGACGGAAATCGCCGCCCAGTCGGTTGTATTGGGACCGGCGACGTAACGG
>JAQGHS010000219.1 GCA_028291605.1 Planctomycetaceae bacterium
ATGAATAAAAACGAGATAGAAAACGCCAATCGCGTTGAACACGTCAGGCACAGCCTGACCTACCTGGCTGGAGTAGATAATGAATCCTATTGTCGAGTCGAAATTACGAGAGCTTGGTCCAGCGCGAGCGCTCACTGTGTTGGAGTGTCTCGAAAATGCCGACATTCTGAATGGCTCAGTTGTTGAGATCATTGGAGTATCGTGCGCATACTTGTGCAGAAGTTACATGACTGAGTTCGCTCAAACGGGACCGTCCTTTTTCGAGACTTTGCGACTTGGAAAGGCGGTTTTGGTAAAGCATCCCGGTTTGGCGAACTATCTGTCGAGAACTAGTCTCGGTCTACTTGGGGGCGAAGTGTCATTCTGTCAGCCTGCACGACTGAAAGGGAGAATCCTCCGAGAAGAAGGATGTCCTGTCCAATTACTGCGCGACCAGGTTGAGTCCTACATTCTCCACTATGATAACGACTCAAAACCACTGGCCATCGATGTCCGTGCGGTCAGCCGTCCTGATCCGAAAGAAATCACTGAAATTGAAAATAACTCTTGGCTATCGCCGGAAGACAAGCGGGAATTGATTGCTTTGCGGTGGCAACAATCACAGAAGTGGTAGAATAAGCGGGCTGTAACCCATACTCCCGATTCCTACAACAACGATCATCGCAGGATTGCCCAGGTTGCAAGCAACTCCCGCGGCTCGAAGGTGCCCGAACCTTTTGTTCGCTCCGCTCACCCAGATTCAAGAATCTGGACTTTCCTTCTGGTGCGGTCGCTTCATTTCTTTCCGCCGATGCACCAGAGATGTTTGAAGGTCCGAATGAAGATCTCGCCGTTGGAAATCGACAAGGACGAATTTGTGGATTCGTTCGGTCCTAGAGAGTTAGTGGCCAACAGTTCGTATTGGGGGCTGGCCGCAAAAACGAGCGTTTCGCCATTACGCATGAGCGCGTACAGCCGGCCGTCGGCCTGAACCATTGAGCCCCAGGTCGAGGCACCGCTGCCGGGCCGCTTGTCGACTTTCCATAGCTCTTCGCCCGATTGCAAGTTGTAGCAGCGCGGCACGCCATTCTCGTCGACGATGTAGACGTGGCCTTTGATCACCATGCCGGATCCGACCCGCTGGGTGTTCTTAGGGTGCATCCACAGTCGGTCAGACGTAATGTCGCCCGTACCGCCGAGCTTCACGGCGAGCGCCGAACCTCCGTACCCCGCCATGCCGACGGCGACTCCGTCGCCATAGAGAGGCGAGGTATAACAAAAACTATTGAGACCCTGGCACTTCCAAATTTCCTTGCCGGTCTGCGGGTCGAAGCCATACAGAAAGCCGGTCTTGTCGTCAGGCTGGCCTTTCACGTCTTTCGAATAGCCCAGGATGAGCTGGTCCTGTTCGTTCACCTTAGTAATGAGTGGCGTGGACCACGAGCCATAGGTTTGATCCTGTTCCCAGACCGTCTCGCCCGTTTTCTTATTCACCGCCAGCAGGAAGTTGCGTCCCTTGGTTTCATTCGGCCCACACCAGAGAATGGCCAAATCACCATACAGCACGGGGGACGATCCGTTGCCGAAGGCATGCTCCCATTTTCCCAGGTCGGTACGTTTCCACAATTCCTTGCCGTCGTAGTCGTAGCAGTACATCCCCGCGGAACCGAAACTGACGACGGCCCGCTCACCATCCAGCACCGGTGAGGCGTTGCCATACCAGCTCGGGTCCCAGTTTGTTTCTTTCTCGGCATAGGCGACATCCTTCTGCCACTGCAACTTGCCGTCTGCGCGAGTGAAGCACAGGAGGCTGCGTTGTGAGCCTCCCTTGGTGGCCTGGGTGAGGAAAATCTTGTCACCCCAGATGACCGGGGTCGAGTTACCCTGATGCTCCAGCGGCACTTTCCACGTGACGTGTTCTTTATCGCTCCACGTGACGGGGATATCCTTCTCTTCGCAGAAGCCCTGCCCCGTGGGTCCGCGCCACGCCGGCCAATCAGCAGCAAAGGCGGGCGCACTGACGGCAAGGAGGATGAGCAGCGTCGTGAATCGCGTCATGGCGTTCCCTGACTTTCTGTGGAGTGTTTCAAAATTGTGGCAGCAGTGGGCTCATCAATCACATTGCGGGATCGGGATCAAAGGACAATGACTCAGACAACCGGTCGGAAAGGCAGGTCGGTCCGATGACACTCGATACGGGCAATCGCACTGACAGGCATGAGTCTAATCTTGGCCTCGCCCTGTCACAAGCACGCGAACACCCCCGGCAGCTCTTCACGGACCACAGTTTTGTGTTTTACAACTAGGGGTGCATTGGGTCGCCCAGATTAAAAATGTTGGCTACCCGATCCCGCCGCGAATGAAAAGCAATTATTGGCGATCAACATCGGGAAGTTGGCCGAAAGGAACATCGGGCTGCGTACCTGGTGATGTCGACGTGCCATCATCGTAATCCGCGAGCCACGTCACCGCGGTGTCCCGGTAACGGCTTAGGCCTTTATAGGCCACGAGGGCGGGATGCAGGTGTTTTAAGA
>JAQGHS010000228.1 GCA_028291605.1 Planctomycetaceae bacterium
AGCACCGCACGTCCCTGTCCAGGCTGGGACTGCTTGACCTGCCGCCAGACGGTTTCCTCGGGTTCGCTTCCCGCCAATGCCGCCAATCGCGCTGCACGCCGGGCATTGAGTTTCACCGCAGCACTCCAGCCCTCCGGTGCAGGCAACTCGATGGCCCGATTGGCGAGGACTTGGACTGGCGGCAACCCGGTTTTGCCCGCGGGCCGAATCACCGGTTCGACGACTTCGGTTGGCTGAGGCGCGGGGCGCTGCGTAGCGACTGTCTGCGGAACGGGCTCAGGCTCCGGATTGCGAATCATTGCCGGTTCTGGCTGAGCCACGGCAACTCGTTTGGCAATCGGCGTCGATTTCGGTTCGACCGGTACTTGATCCACTCGCGCCCTGGCAGGCTGCTCCGAGTCCAACTTCGGCATCGGAGTGGGCAGCGCGACCTCGGTTTGCGGTTCAGCAACCGCAGTTTGTGGCTCGGCAAACGGATCCGCTTCTGGCAGCTCCTGCGGTTCGGCCAATGTGGGAATCTCAGTCTCTGTCGGCAGCGCGGCCTGAGGGGGCACCGGTGCCTGTGATTCGGCTCGCTGCCGCTCAGCCTGCTCCAGCCGCATGACTTCCGCCCGCAAGCGCTGCTGAGCGTTCTGAGCCCGAAACTTGAGTGCTTCGGCGGGAAGCGGGGTGGCTTCACTGGCAGGGACTGCGGTGGGCTGCTGACTGGCATCAGCCTCGGAAACCTGTCGAATTTCCTCTGTTGCTGACGGCAAGAAGTGATTCTTCGGCGGACTGGCCACCGAGACTTTTTTCGCCGCGGCAGGAGGCTTTGTCGCCGTCCGAGCAGTCGGTCCAGCCGACGTTTCGCTGACAGCCGAATCTGCCTCGAACATCGCTCGCAACTTGTCTTCTGACTCCTCTTCCACCGGGGGAGTGCTCACCACGGCAGTGCGAGGTTTCGTCTCGAATTCCGATTCGGACTCGGGAACCACTTTGACCTTTGCTTTACCGGCCACTTCGGCATCAGTCGTGTCCGGTGATTCGGTCTGTCCACCCTGGAAATCCAAGAGTCGCCGCCGATTCGACTTCGATTTGGTGAAGCCACTTTCGCCCGTAATCCCCGTTTCGACCGGCGGCTGAGTCGCCAGGATTTCCGCTTGAGCCTCTTCGTCCGCTTCAGCAAACGGATCCTGGGGTTGATTTGATCGCCACAACTTTGAAAGGCTGGGCTTGTTCGTCGTCGGCGAATTCGTGGTCGGAGGGACCGCTTTCTTCTTCAGCGGCCAGCCAGCGAGCCTCTGGATCGCAGACCGCTTGGCGACTTCCGGATCCGCTTCGAACAGGGCTCGCTCGACCCGGTCATTGCCCGCGAACCCCGTACCTTGGTCGACACTGACGCGCTCGGAGTCGGCATTGTCTTCAACGAGGCCCCCGCGTTCGGTCCTTAACACGCCTCCGGCAGCGCTTAATGTGGTTTGTGGTCCACAGACGCAGTATAGGCCGGTCGCGGCAGCCAGACCGGCACACAGCCAGCCAGTGCGGCGAACAAACAACGACCTCGAATTGGGCTCTCGATCGTTCACGGCAATGGGTCCGGAAGCAAGGGTCTTGACGGAAATGCGGATTACACCGCTGCGCCTAGTTCCATCGACTCTGCCCCGTATCCGGTTGAGATGATCCTCCGTCAGGACGCCATTGACATCCACACCGTAAAAGAAGTGTACGCCTCGGTCGTAACAGTCGATCTGCTAATGGATTGTGATCAGGCTCTCGACACTATAAGCGATGGCTGAAAGCTCCCCCACCGTGAATGACTTGATGTTCGCAAGACCATGCGCAGCAGATAGATACATCTGCCGAAGGGACCGCAGGCACGCGCTTGAAAGAAAGTCGATCGGCCGCCGAAACAGCCCGCGTAACCGGCAAAGTCCAGTCTTATTTCCCTTCGGTCCTTTAGGTCCTTTTTCAGAAAAGGGACATAAGGGACGGAAACGACAGAAGGGACAAAAGTATCACGATCCGTGGGCTGGCGCAGCGGCTGAATGCTGGCAAACCTTACTTCGCAGCGGTCAACGGCAGCAACTTCGGCGTGGTGGCAACTTCGATCGCGGTCGGCTGGTCGATGTCACGCAACAGCGTCAACACCGGCCGTGACTGCAGCCCGAAGACAATCGTCACGATCGCACACAGGGTCACGGCAGCCATTGCTGGCCGACCGCCGCGTGGTTGAGGAGTCGACAGCGGATCGTGCAGGAACATCAAGGCGATGATCCGCAGGTAGTACACACCGCCGATGGCCGCGTTCAACATGCCCACAATCGCCAGGGCGACAAACGAGGGGTTGGGATAAGGAATCGCACCCGACAAATCGCCACGAACACTCAGCGCTCCACCAAACAGGGCCAGCTTGCCCCAGAATCCAGGAAGGGGCGGAATCCCCGCCATGCTGAAGAGGAAGATCGCCGCAGCAATCGCCAGCCACGGTTGTGACTTCCACAATCCGGTCAGGTCTTCAATGTGTTCCACTTCTTTACCCGGTCGAGCCAGGAAGACCAACACGGCGAAGAAGCCAGCCGAAACAATGCTGTAAGTGATCAGATAGAACAACGATGCCTGAATGCCCACAGGCAATCCATAGACCGGATCCAGTCGGAACGATGGATTCCAGCTATCCCAGAATCCCACGGCAATTCCCACCAGCATATAGCCCGCGTGGGCCACCCCGGAATAAGCCAGCATGCGGCGAACATTCGTCTGCAACAAGGCCAGCACGTTGCCCGCAGTCATCGTGACGAGGGCCAGAATCAACGCTACAGTCTGGCCAAAGCCCTCGTAACCAACCATCGTGTGCGAGACGATTCGAATCAACGCGATCAGGCCCGCGGCCTTCGGAATGATCGACAACAATCCGGCATTCCAAGCATTCGTTCCCTGATAGACATCGGGAGCGTAAAAGTGGAACGGCACGGCCGCCAGCTTGAATCCCAAACCCGCGAAGATCAACACCAGAGCCACAATCCCCAGCTTCGAAACCGAAGCCGCCTGCACCACCCCGTTGGTTACACCATAGGTTTGCTGCAACACGCCGCGAATCGTCGTCAGGTTCGTCGATCCGGTCATTCCGTACAAGAAACTCAAACCATACAACAGCACGGCCGCCGACAGGACGCTCAGCAAAAAGTACTTGGCGGCGGCTTCTTGGCAACGCGTGTCTCGCTTGCCGAGGTAGATCAAGATGTAAGTCGGAATGCTGATCAGTTCGAGACCCAGGAACAGCAAAATCAAATCATTGGCGACCGAAACGACCATCAACCCAGACAGCAACGTCAGCAGCAGTCCGTAGAACTCAGGCGCCGACTCGTCGTCAGCCTGCTGGCGGAATGCCATCCCCGCAAACAGTACCCCAACCATCAGCGCCAGGAATTCGGAGATACGCGCCAAGGGATCAAAAATCACCGAGCTGGAAGCATCAGGCGATGGCGGCGGTCCGGCCAGAATCTGCGGCATGACAATCAGCAAGACAGAAGCGATCGCCAGCGACAACAGGCTGAACGGGCCCCAGACTTGTTTGCTGATTTTCGCTGTGCCGCCCAGAAAGCAGATCAGCGCCGCCACAATCAACACACTGGCCGGCAAGAGGATTTTGAACGTTTCCAACACAATCGGCCTCAATCTTTATTCTGGTCGTAGCCCGGCTTTTCGTAGCCCGACTCGCAGAGTCGGGCTACGGACAAATCACTTATTCGCTGGACGAGCCGCTTCCAAACCCTTCACCACCTGCGCGATGGACGGTTCCATCTTGCTGATGAAGTACTGCGGGGCGACACCGATCCAGACAATCAATATCAACAACGGAGCCAAAGCAGCCAGCTCGCGAAGATTCAAATCCGTATGATGCGTGGCAAAGACCGGAGCGGCATGGCCATGCGGATGAACGGCATGGCCGTGTGACGCATCCGCGGCTCCGTGAGCTGCCATCGCCGGATGCCCATGACCTTCGGTTAGCGGTTCCTTCAGCCGGCCATACATCGTATTGCGCACCAACTGCAACATGTACCACGCACCGAAGATGATGCCCGACAAACTCAGGATGCCATAAACCGGACGAGTCTTGAACATCCCCAGCAGGGCCGTCACTTCACCTGTGAAACCATTCAAACCCGGCAAACCGATGCTGGAGAATGAAACCAGAATGAAGCAGAACGCGAAGATTGGGAAGCGAGTCGCCAGACCGCCGAACGCGTCAATTTCACGAGTGTGGTAACGCTCGTAGAGCATACCGACTAGGGCAAATAGTGCCCCTGTCGACAGACCGTGATTGATCATCGTCAGCATGCCGCCGGTGATACCGATGTTGTTGAAGGCAAACAGCCCCAACATGCAGAATCCCATGTGACTCACCGAGGAATAGGCGACCAGCTTTTTAATGTCATCCTGAGCCAAAGCCAGCAACGCACCATAGATGATGCCGATTACACAGAGGATGGCCACGAAGTCCAAAGCCCACCAGCAGGCACCGGGCACCATCGACAAAGCGAATCGCAAGAAGCCGTAAGAACCAATCTTCAGCAACACACCGGCCAGCAACACTGAGCCGGCAGTCGGGGCTTCCACGTGAGCGAGCGGCAACCATGTGTGGAACGGGAACAACGGAACCTTAATCGCAAATCCGGCGAACAAGGCCGCGAAGATCCACGGGCTGACATTCGCCCAATAAGCGGCATTCTGCGGCTCGGCCAGCAAGCGCGGGAAATGCTCGATCAAGTGCGGGATCGAAAAGACCAGCGGAGACGACCGGCCCGTCATCGCTTCCAACATCCACGAATGCGACAGGACGATGAAGATCAGACCGAGGAACGTCAGCAGGCTTCCCGCCAGCGTGAAGATAAAGAATTTCCGAGCCGCCCAGCGACGGTCATAGCCACCCCACAACCCGATCATAAAGAACAGCGGGATCAGGGTGAATTCGAAGAAAATATAGAACAGGATGATATCAAGCGACGCAAACACGCCGATCATCCCCGATTCCAGAACCAGCATCAGCGCGTAGTAGATCGCTGCCCGTTCTTGAATCGCCTCCCAGCTCACCAGGACGGCGGGAATCATCAACAGGGCCGTCAATGCGATCAACCACAGGCTGATCCCATCTACACCCAGGCTGATCCGAATATCGGGACCGACGATCTTGGGTTGTGACGGATCGACATCGTTCGCGGGCGAACCCAGCCACAGAATCTCCGACTTGAACTGCAGCAGTTGGAGCTCACCGCTGGCATTGGTTTTCGTGGGGTCATAGCCCGTGACCAAACCCAGCGACAGCACGAACGTGATCAGCACGTTCATGAGGACCAGTTGTCGGATGAACTTCAGGCCGACGCCCATCTGCGAAGCCGCGACCACCCCCACTGCACCCAGCAGGGGGAGTATCACCATCGCCTGGAGAATAAACGGATCCGACGTCATCGATACCTCACACGCTCATCAACGAATCAGCGGATCGCGGCGGTCGAGTGCAAAAAACACTGCTGGCCGCGGCCCGCTTGAAAAACTACCACCCTGGTCGGACCAATAGTGCCCACAACAACATGGCAGTCGCCAGCATCATGGACAACGCATAGAACTGAACGAGTCCATTTTGAATCGGCCGCGCCAGCTTGGCGACCGCTCCCGGTACCCGACTGACAAACCCGACTAACCCGTCCACACCGATCCAATCAAAGAACCGCGAGAACTGAGCCAGGCACATCACCGGCACGACGAGGAAGATGTAATACAACTCGTCGAAGTAAAACTTGTTGAGGCTGAGACGGTACAGCGGCATCATCGACTGAGCAATCGCCGCCGGAACACCCGATCGTTCCGCATACATCACCCACGCCAGCCCAATACCAGCGATTGCCGCCACCGTGCTGAGTCCAATCACGAACCAGTCGGCCGCATGATGGGCGGCAACCCCGTGAACCGTCTTGTCGAGGAACCCGTCGAAGATCCCGGTCATGTGCCCCAAGGCCAATCCCAGGAAGGCCGCTCCGATCGCCAGAATAATCAGCGGTGTGGTCATGGCCGAGGGCGATTCATGAGCATGATGCCCCGCTTCCTCTGGAATGCGTTCTTCCCCATGGAACGTCATAAAGACGGCCCGGAAGGTATAGAACGCCGTCAGGAAGGCGGTAAACGATCCCACCCAGAACAGGATCTCGTACCACACCGTGGCCCGAATTCCGAATAGTTTGACATTCGTCCGGTCGACGCTCGAAACGGCAGCATGAGCGTCGTCGTGACCAACCGCAGCCTGCTTCCCGTGAGCATCATGGCCGTCCGTCGCCGCCGCGTGACTATCAGCCGCGTGAGCTTCAGGATGAGCCGCCATTCGCACGGAGGCCAGAATCGTGTCCTTACTCCAGAAACCAGAGAGGGGAAACAATCCCGCCAGAGCCAGCGAGCCGATCAGGAAGGTCGCATAAGTCTTCGGCATCAGCTTTCGCAAGCCGCCGAAATGTCGCATATCAATCACGCCACCCATGGCATGCATCACGCTACCGGCACCCAGGAACAACAACGCTTTAAAGAAGGCGTGCGTGATAAGATGGAACATGGCTCCGCCGATACCCAGGAACGTCCCCGTTCCCAGACCGAGGAACATATAACCCAGCTGGCTGACGGTTGAATAAGCGAGGACTCGCTTGAGGTCCGTCTGAGTCAATCCAATCAACGCCGCAATCAATGCCGTCAAACCACCAATGATCGACACGACAAGCTGAGCGTGCGGTGCCAGCATGTAAAGGTTGGTGCAGCGAGCCACCATATAGACGCCCGCGGTCACCATTGTCGCCGCATGGATCAGGGCACTGACCGGGGTCGGGCCTTCCATCGCATCCGGCAACCAGACATGGAGCGGGAACTGGGCACTCTTACCAACGGCACCGGCAAACAGGCACAAGCAAATCGTTTCGAGAAGACCTGGATTCGCAGCAGCCACTTTCGCCAGCAGCTCGGGATTGAAGATCGTATCGGCGTAATTGATCGACCCGAAGTGGATCCAAATCAGGAAGATGCCGATCGCAAACCCGAAGTCACCGACGCGATTGACGAGGAACGCCTTCATACCGGCCGCGGACGCTGACGGCTTTTCGTACCAGAAGCCGATCAGCAGATAGCTGCACAGACCGACCGCTTCCCAGAACATGAACAGCTGCAGGAAGTTGCCCGAGAGGACCAGCATGATCATCGAGAACGTAAACAGCGACACGCAGGCGAAGAACCGCGGGTAGCCGGGGTCTCCGTGCATGTAACTGGACGCATAAATGGCAACCAACGTCGCCACGAACGTCAACATCGTCAGCATGATGGCTGACATCGAATCGAGATGCAGCGTGATCGCGATATCGAGCGCCCCGGTATTCGCCGAAGCGGGCAACGACATCCATTTGTAAAGTTCGAATGTCCGATGCCCTTGTGGGATCATGCTGGTGGAAGTCAGCGCGATTAACGCCGACAGCGCACAGACGAACGCAGCAGCATTGCCGAGGATCGTCAGCCAGTGGCTGTTTTCCTTCAGCAGCTTGGGTCCCAGTACGGTAATGGCCAGGCAGGCCAGCAGCGGGCAGAGCGGAATCAAGGTCACGAGAAACTCAGGCATGCGGCACCTCGACCGGTTCGTGACGCTGTTCCTCGATGGCTTCATCGATCGTGCGATGATTGTGATGAGGGGGCAGACCACCCTGTCCGGGGAGCACACCCGAGCGAGTCAGCTCCGGATAGACAGTCTCCGGTTCGAGCTGGTCGGCCTCAAACTCATCCAGCACCGGCGGCTGATCGGCTTCACGCAGATCCTGCCACAACGAGATATCCAGCGTCTCGTTCCGGCGGAACAAGACGACGATCAGGGCGAGAGCAACAGCGGCTTCCGCACCTGCCAGGGCCAGGCTGAAGATCGTAAAGACCTGCCCACCCCAGCTTCCATGAAACGTACTGAACCCCACCAGAGTCAGTGAGACCCCCTGGAGCATCAGCTCCGCACAGAGGAACATGACAATCAAGTTCCGCCGCGACAGAAAACCGATCAACCCCAGCGTAAACAGGATCGCCCCGACGCTGAGGTAGTTATTTAAAAGTGGAAGGTTGCCCATAAATTAACCGCAAGGAAATATGTCGAACTCAGTGATATCTGGAGTGGGCTACTAGCCCTGTATAAGTCTTCGAATTAGGATTTTTAGCCACGGATTGACACTGACGAAACACGGATTAAGACAGAAGAGAACATCTTGATCGACCATCGAACTTCAACGCGAGCAATGATTGATTAGCGTCTCCCGAACGGGCCGGCAAACGGTGACCCAATCCGTGTTTCATCTGTGTTAATCCGTGGCTAAAATTCTTCTTCTCATTTACTAAAGGACACATCCTAAACCTACGCCGCTGTCAGCTTCGCGGGATCTCGATTCACAATCAACACCGCACCGACAACTGCGACTAACAACAACATGCCGACGACTTCCACCGCAACATAATGTTCGAGAAACAATGTCCGTCCCAAGTTATCCACATGACCTTTATCCGCTCGAATAATCGATTCAGGCTGAGCCTCCAGTGACTTCGCCACCAGAGCCGGACTCGGCAACGCCGCCATGGAAGCCCCCGCATGACGTTGACTTAACGGCTTCGATTCCTCGGTACACGCATAGTGCAACGTCCCCAGCAACGTCCACGCCAGGATCACACCTGCAGTACAACTCAGCAACGGTTCGCGACTATGCAGATCATAAGGTGCAGCACCGTTCGGCTGGGCCAGCATGATGACGAACAGGAACGTCACGATAATGGCTCCGGCATAAATAATGATCGTCGCCGCCGACAGGAACTCGGCACCCTGCAACAGATACAGTCCCGAATTCGACAGCAGCACCAAGGCAAACCACAACGCGGAAATCACCGGGTTATGACTGGCAATCATCAACACGGCCGAGATGATGCTCACCGCCGCGAGGAGATAAAAGGTCAGTTCGTTCGTCTTATTTGGCAGAACATCGCCAAAGTTTGACGCAATCAGCACCAGCGATATCGTGGCCAGCAAGCTGCCGACGATCCGCGCCGCGCGATCTGAAGAATTGGTCCCGCGCGGAAGCAGCAGGTAAACACCCAGCCCTCCCAGCACGACTACGATCAGACTGGACAATGTCAGTTCAAACTCGCCCATCGGTCAGGCCCCTTTCCCTGTGGCGTGACCGCCCTTGCTCTTCATTGGCTCAGCGGCAATGGTCTGATCAAAGACCGACAACAGCTTCTCTTTGTCGAAGATCATCTCTTCGCGGCTGGCCCCTGTCAGATCGAACATTGAAGTGAGTTCAATCGCATCCACCGGGCAGGCTTCTTCACACATGCCGCAGAAGATGCACCGCAACTCGTCAATGACGAAGCTTTGCGGATACTTTTCACGATCTTCCCACGGTGCCTGCGTCCCGACGATGTCGATGCAGTGCGCGGGACAAGCCGTCGCACACATGAAGCAGGCCACGCATTTGACGCGACCCTCATCGTCCTTATTGAGACGATGGACACCGCGGTAAATCAGCGGATTGCCGAACTTCGGCCGCTCTTCCGGAAACTGCACGGTAAACGTGTCGCCCCGGGCCGCTTTGAAGAAGTGGTTCAGCGTAATCGTCAGACCATCAATAATGGGGGTCAAATACATCCGCCCGGTCCACCCGAGTTGCGGCTCTTCTACCCATTGAATGTTTGGATCGTTGGCTTGCACGACAGGTGCCCTCTAGTAGCCCGACTCACTGAGTCGGGTCTTTTTTTATTCGTACGATTGCGAAGCACCCGACTCGGAGAGTCAGGCTACATCAAATTCAAACCTTGGCCAGAGCGTGCTGCGAAGGCGCACCCTGCGGATTGACGTTCAGCATTCCATAAACAAAACACGCCGCGAGGACCGCCCAGGAAACGACCGCTTTGGCGAGGTAAGCATCCTGCGCCAAAAATTCCTGCGAGATCGCCGAAGCGAGCAGATTCACCAGTCCCAGCGGAATCATGATCTTCCAGCCAATGGACATCAGTTGATCATAGCGGAATCGCGGGAAGCTCCAGCGAACCCACATGAAGAAGAAGACCAGGACCAGCACCTTACCCTGCAGAATTCCGATCCGCAGTAACGCACCAATCAAAGTCACCTGATCGGCCTCCACATAAGGAGCAACGTACCACAGATGCCAGCCGCCAAAGTAGATGATCACCGCCAGGAAAGCGACCGTGATCATGTGCATGTACTCGGCCATCGCAAACATACCGAACTTCATGGCCGTGTATTCCGTGTGATAACCAGCCACGAGTTCTTGTTCGCATTCGGGCAAGTCAAACGGCAGACGAGCCGCTTCAGCGAAACCACTGATGAGAAACACCGCAAACCCGAGCGGCTGCAGCATGACCCACCACCAGCCCGATGTCGCCTGGGCGTCCATGATGGTTTCCATCCGCAGCGAACCCGACAGCAGAATGGCCCCAATCAACGACAGTCCCAGCGGCAGCTCATAGCTCACCAACTGGGCACTCGACCGCAATCCACCGAGAAAACTGTATTTGCTATTGGAGGCCCAGCCACCGAGGATCACGCCGTAAACACCGAGGCTGCTGACCGCCAGAACGAACAACAACCCAATATCCATCCCCGGAGCGATGGTCATCGCGATCGGAGCTTTCAGACCGAGAATGGCCGGGAAGTAATACCCCACCGGCACTGTCGCAAACGCCAGCGTCGCCGACGCCAGAATCATCACGGGAGCCAACAAAAAAATCGGCTTATGAGCACCCGAGGGAATCAGCTCTTCCTTCAGGATGAACTTCAGTCCGTCAGCAATCGGCTGCAACAGTCCAAACGGACCAACGCGGTTCGGCCCCACGCGATCCTGAAAGAACGCGGCCGCGCGACGTTCGGCCAACACGAGGTACGCCACCGCACCCTGTATCGCACCAATCACGACCGCCATCTTGATGAGCGGCTCAATCCAGTCCTGTGAAAACATGTTTGGACCAACCGTAAAAACTCCCTCCCGGTTTCAGGGAGGACAGGGGGATACGAAGTCTGTCTTACTCGATCAAACGATTAATTCTTAGTCGAGCGGAGCGAGTCTGCCCTTACCCCGGCAGGGGTAACAGCCATTAGCCCGGGGTTGAGCGTAGCGACACCCCGGGTTTGTATTGCTCCCTCGTCTCGACCCTGGAGGGGTCGCAGCCTTTGCGAGCTGCGACCCCTCCAGGGTCGACAATCCATTTTGTTCCTTACCCGGGGTATCGCTACGCTCAACCCCGGGCTAATAGCTGTCACCCCTCGCGGGGTGAAAACACTCTTTTCAACACCGACTCTATTTAAGTTTCGACTTCTAACATATCTGAAGCCACGGTCCGGAACGTTGGAATCGGATGTGTCACCGTTCCCAACTGCGACGTACGCGGCGATTTTTCACTACCGGTCACCAAATTCAAACCACCATCCGGCACGCCACTCGCCGCACGTGCGAAGAACGGGATTTCCGCAGCCACTTCCGGCATAATCGCGGTCGGCTGGTATAGCCCACGCCGGCCTGCCAGATCGCTGAAGATTTGACCGTCAATGTGAGCCGCCTCAAACGGTTTCAACGCCCAGTCGGTCGCTTGAATCAAGCCCGCATGATTGACGTAGCAACCACCCTTCTCGGCGAATGTCACACCCGGCAAGACAAACGTCGCCTTGCGAGCGATCGGTGACGGCGAGAAGTCCTGCACGATCTTCAAACTGATATTGTCGATCCGGTTCGCGTCGGCTTCGTCATTCCAAGTCTCGGGATAGAGGCCAGTAATATAGGCCCCTTTCCACCGCTTCGCGTCAGCCTGAGCCAGGAATTGATCCCAGGTCATGAAGTCGGCTTGGAAATGTTTCAAGACTTCTTCCACACCCCGGCGATTCGGGCATTTTTCAGCACGAATGGTGAATCCCTTGGCGAAGACTTCGTCCTGTCCATCGACCGGGATCTTACCGAGAACCAGTGTCGCTTCCGGTGACAGCCCCTTGAAGTACTTGCACAGCAGATAGGCCTCTTCAACGGTCAGGAACGGCGACACCACAGCGGCAATCGTCTTTCCACCCTGATGAGTCACCAGGTCCTGCAGGCAGCGTTGAATCTCCGTGATCGCCGCGGGCCAATCACAGTTTTCAAACTGCTCACGACCGCGTCGCTTGACCCCGCCGAGACGCTCGGGAGCATCAATGTATTGATTCTCAAACCGACCCTTATCGCACATCCACCATTCATTGGCGTTGGGATTGAACCGCGGCTGAATACGGTAGAGCTTGTCGTGATTCTCATGCAGTTGCACACTGCATCCGGTGCTGCACTTCACGCATACCGAATCGTGCGGCTCCATGAACCAGACACGCTGCTGATACAAGAAATCGCTCGAGCAGAGCGCCCCCACCGGGCAGAGATCGTTCACATTGCCCGACAGGTGGTTGTCGATGGGGAAGCCGGGGAAGATATCAATTTCAGCATGACTGCCACGGTTGATGACCTGCAGCTCGGCCTCACCAGAAACTTCACGCGTAAACCGCACACACCGGCTGCACATGACGCAGCGGTCGGCAAACAGGGTCACATGCTCGCCGAGTTCCTTACGATCGCTCGTGAACGGTTTGACGTCCGCCTGACGTTCCTTGTGTCCGTAATTGAAATAATAGTCCTGCAACCAGCACTCACCCGCTTGATCGCAGATGGAGCAATCCACAGGGTGATCGAGCAATAGACCTTCCTGAACGAACTGCTGGTTTGCTTTGACCTTGGGGCTGTTGGTGATGATGACCGTGCCATCCTTCACCGGCGTCTGACAGCCGGGGACAAGCTTCGGCACCATTTCGACCTTGCCGGTGTCTTTGTTCTTCTGGCCCGTTTCAACCAGGCACATGCGGCAACTGGCCACCACCGACAAACCGGGATGCCAGCAGTAGAACGGAATGGTCACGCCAGCCCGGTCCGCCGCCTGAATGCAATTCAGTTTTTCGTCGTCGCCGATCTGAACGTCGCGACCGTCGACAGTGATGACTGCCATGTTTTCAAATTCTCCACTCGCGGCCTAAATCGAATCCGCGAGAATGCCTTTAGCCAACCACATGTCGAAATCGAAGTCAGTCTCTACTGAGCATTGCCAGCAATGCTGCGATAACTTGCTCAAACTTTTCTTGCTTCAAGTGTCCTGCCGTGTAGAGCGGCAACTCATCTGCTGACGTAAACAAGAAATTTGTGCGGATGAAGCTATCTGCTCGCAATGCTCCTGATTCGAAATCTGATTTATTGAGTTCAACTACAAATTCATCACTTTTCTCGCGAGAAGTGATTTGCGCTAGTATTAATACCGACAACTCTGGAAAGACTGCGACCACCAGTGCTGGCCGCTTCTTCTTGTCACTCAAATCCGAGTACGGAAACAAAGTGACTACGACATCGCCCTTACAAATCGGCCCACGCTGCATCCTCCGCAGGACTATCCCATAACTTCTTCAGAGCGTCCTGTGAAGCGAGTGTCATATCGTGAGGCGTCAACAAACAATCTAAGCAAACATCGTCGTCATCTCGCGAAGCAAGGAACGCTACAAAGTCCCGCACTGTCGCTAGCTTTTCACTGCTCAACCGGCGCAATTCACCGGTAATCTGGTCAACCAATTCTGCTGTCTGATCGGAATCAGAGGATTTTACAATCATGATGTCACGCTACGTTTAAACCGAGCCACATCACTTTTTACAAACGAGCCCATGCCGCATCCTCTTCAGGATCATCCCAGCATTCGTCAAGTACCGGCTTCACCGCGTTTAGTATCTCGAAATCCGAGATGTCACTTTCCCAATCCAACTCGATATCTGGTTTGGCTGCAAAAAATGTCACCAATTCACGAATGACATTTAGCTTGCTGGCGGGCAGATTTCTCATTTCGTTGGCGATTTGATCGACTAGATCCCCACCATTCGCCGATTCGCTATCAGATTTTGCAATCATGATGACACCGCTTTAATGTGCCCCAAGCCCAATCACTTCCAACGCTTCCACGGGCTGAGCATTCGCCCAACCGTTGGGATTTGTCCGCTTGATATAGTCTTCAAATTCTCCACGGAATTTCTTCAACGCATTCTTGATCGGCCAGGCCGCCCCGTCTGCCAGACCGCAGATGGTGGTCCCCGGCATAATTCCAATGGAGTCACTGATGGTTTGTAGCAGATCGAGGTCCTTCAGGCGGCCTTTACCCTGCTTGATGCGATAAAGGATCCGTTCCGACCAGCTTGTTCCTTCACGACACGGTGTGCATTGTCCGCAGGACTCGTGAGCGAAGAACCGGCAGGAGTTGTGCAGGAAA